>JAPLUJ010000503.1 GCA_026397695.1 Verrucomicrobiota bacterium
CGAATCGTGGCGCAACGAAATCGTCGCCGCGCTGGCCGACGGCGAATCCGTCATCGCCTGCCTCGAACTCGACCTCACCCTCAACCTCCACTTCGACTCGGGCATCGTCGTTCTCACCAACCGCCAATGGCTCGCCAAAACCCCGGGCGAACCCAACTGGCAACACTGGCAGTTATGCCCGGGCCTGGTGCTCCAACATCGCGACTATGCGGGCGTCGGAAGCCTTTGTTTGTTAGATGAAAACGGCTTGCTGGCCCGCTGGCATCACACCTTGGGCCGGGATGTGGCACTGCGGCGGCTCATCGCGCTATTCCATGAGCAGGTCCAGGCATTGGCGGAAAACCGTGCGGTCGTGCCGAGCGCGGATGCGGTCTGTCCGATCTGTGAGAACCCGATTCCGACCGGTCACGACGACTGTCCCATCTGTGCGCAGACCGTCCATGCGCCGCCATCGGTTTGGACCTTGTTCCGCCTGTGGCGCTTCGCCAAACCCTATCAACTCCCCTTGTTCGCCGGCTTCATCCTGACCCTGCTGGCCACCGCAGCCACCTTGGTCCCGCCTTATCTAACCATGCCGCTGATGGACAAGGTGCTCATTCCCTTCCAGAACGGCGTGCCCATCGACACCCACAAGGTCACGCTGCTGCTCGGCGGACTGTTCGGCGCGGCATTCCTCGCCTGGCTCCTCGACTGGCTCAAAGCCTACATCCTCGCGCTGGTTAGCGAACGCATCGGCTCGGACCTCCGCACCACCACCTACGAGCACCTGCAAGGACTCTCGCTAGAATACTTCGGCGGCAAACGCACCGGCGACCTGATGGCTCGCATCTCCTCGGGCAGCGACCGGCTGTGCGTGTTCCTGTCGTCGCATCTGTTGGATTTCGTGACCGATCTGCTGACGCTCATGATGACCGCAGCGATCCTCATCTCGATCAATCCGTGGCTGGCCCTGGTGACCTTGGCGCCGCTGCCCTTCATCGCATGGTTGATTCAAGTGGTGCGCGACAAACTGCGCAACGGTTATGACCAGATCTATCGGATTTGGGCGGAGGTCACCAGTGTGCTCGCGGACACCATTCCCGGCGTCCGGGTGGTCAAGGCGTTTGCCCAGGAGAAACGCGAGGCGCAGCGGTTCCGCGAGGCCAATATCCGCAACCTCGCCGTCAATGACCGCGTCAACAAGGTGTGGTCCTTGTTCACTCCCGCCGTGACTTTTCTCACCGAGGTCGGCCTGTTAGTAGTGTGGGGATTCGGTATCTGGCAGGTTTCCAAACACCAGATCACGGTGGGCGTGCTGGTGGCCTTCCTCACCTACATCAACCGCTTCTACTCCAAACTCGGATCGATGAGCCGGATTGTCTCAATGACCCAGCAGGCGGCGGCCGGGGCCAAACGGATTTTCGATATTCTCGACCATCCGTCGAGTGTGCCCGAGCCGACGCATCCGGTGCACCTCGAGCAGGTCCGCGGGGCGATTGAACTGCGCGACGTGAGTTTCCGTTACGGCACACGCACCATTCTGCAGGATGTCAATCTGACCATCGCGCCGGGAGAAATGATCGGCTTGGTGGGGCACAGCGGATCGGGCAAGAGCACCCTGGTCAATTTGATTTGCCGGTTCTATGACGTGGCGGAAGGCTCGATCCGTATCGACGGCGTTGACATCCGTTCGCTACCGGTCGCGGAATACCGGCGCAACATCGGCTTGGTGCTTCAAGAACCGTTCCTGTTCTTCGGCACGATCGCCGAAAACATCGCCTACGGCAAACCCACGGCTTCACGTGAGGAAATCGTCGCGGCAGCCCGCGCCGCCCACGCCCACGAATTCATCCTGCGCCTGCCGCAAGGCTATGATTCGTTAGTCGGGGAACGTGGCCAAGCCCTGTCCGGCGGCGAACGCCAGCGCATCTCGATTGCCCGCGCCTTGCTCATCAACCCGCGCGTCCTCATTCTCGATGAAGCCACGTCTTCGGTCGATACCGAAACCGAACTGGAAATCCAGGCCGCGCTCGACAACCTGATCCACGGCCGCACCACGCTGGCCATCGCCCACCGCCTCTCCACCTTGCGGCGTGCCGACCGCCTGGTGGTGTTCGATCACGGCCAGATCGTCGAGGAGGGATGCCATGAGGAACTGCTGGCTAACAAAGGCGCGTATTTCCGCCTCGACCGCGCCCAAACACAGTTTTTCAACGGCCCCGCGGCATCTCTAACCGATGAGGATGTCGATGCCGATGACGAGGCGGTAGTGGCGGCCAAGGCATCACTCAAGGAGATCTAACATGATAACCGGAGACTTCCAACTTCACCGCAACGCGTTCGGGCAACTGGTGTTCACCGGGGCGGATGGAACCGTGCTGGTGAACGTCGCGCCGGCGCGGGCGTTTCCCATCACCGCCAACCGCGAGGGCATCGCTTTGTTAGACCACGATGGCCACGAACTCGCATGGATTCCGCAGCTCGACGATCTGCCGGATGAAACCCGCCGCTTGGTGGACGAGGAATTTGCGGGCCGGGAATTCATGCCGGAAATCCAGCGGATACGCGCGGTCTCCGGCTATGACACGCCTTGCACCTGGCGGGTGGCGACGGACCGGGGTGACACAACATTCGTGCTCCAAGTGGAAGAGGATATCCGGCGGCTGTCCGTAACCACGCTGTTGATTGTGGACAGTCGTGGCATCCAGTTCCTGATCCGTAACACCCAGGGCCTCGATGCCACCAGCCGCAAAATCATTGACCGCTTCCTGTGACGACTGCATGCGGTCCAATGTCCGCCATGGGAGCCGCACCAACGGCAATATTCCAAACCCCATCGATCCGCCTGCATGTTGGCGGTTCCACCTGCTTCTTTCAGATTTTCCATGAGCCACTCCACGGCACAGTCAATCCCTCGCAGGCACCCGGCCAGTCTGGCCATCTGGATGACGTCGAGCGTGGCGGTGTTTGTGTTGTTAGGCTCGCTGGCGCTGGTGATGGCGTTCGAGCGCCACTTCGAGCGCGAGGAACGGCGAGCGTTCGAGGCACTGGCGCGGGCGAATGCCGGATTCCTCGAGCGCACCCGCCTTCCACACAGCGATCAGATGGCCTCCCAACTCGGCGAAATCATCGGCGCACGGGTGTTTTTCAGCAATCCGGCAACCGGGCAGGTGGTCGGCAAAGCCGGCGACACCGTGGATGACGCCGTGCTGCGCATGGCCTTCAACGGCAAGGTGCATGTGACACCGGACGGTGCGTGGATGGTTGGGGTGTTAGGCAACGACGGCACACGGGTGATTTTTTTGCGCATGGCTGCAAACCGTGTGCGCGCCATGGACCGGGCGGACACCTGGCTGGCCTTGGGGGTGTTTTGGCTGCTGTCGCTGGCACTCGGTGGCTGGCTGGCGCGGCGCGTGACGCGACCACTGCGAATCCTGGCGGAATCACTGCCATTGGTGGGCACCGAGGGCAAACTGCCGGAGTTGCCCGTCACACGCAGCGACGAAATCGGCCAACTCGCCCGGACCCTGACCCGTACCCACCACAGCCTGCGCGACGAACGCGAACGGCGGCGGGTGGCCGAGCGGCATGCGTTGTTAGGCCGGATGGCCACCAGCCTCGCCCACGAGGTGCGCAATCCGGTGTCGGCCATCCGCTTGCACGCCCAACTGCTGGAACATGCGGAGCCGGAAGAGGCGGAAATCTCGCGACGGCTGATAGAAAGCGAGGCGGTGCGGATCGAGGGCCTGGTGGCACAGTGGATGAATTATGCCAAACCCGCACCGCCCGTGCTGGCGCAACTGGACATGGTTGAGGCGGTGAAGCGGGCGTTGTGTCTGATAGAACCGCAAGCCCGTCATGCCGGGGTGCGCATCGACGAAGCGGCGGGGCCGCAGGCAGTACCGGTGGTGATCCGCGCGGACCGGCACCGGGTGCAACAGGTGCTGGGAAACCTGTTGCTCAACGCGGTCCAGGCGATGCCGGGCGGCGGCAGTGTGACCGTGCGTGTGCACGATGACGGACCGAATGTGGCGGTCATCGTCGAGGATGAAGGTGCGGGGTTCAGCGCCGCCGCGCACGCCCGGCTGGGTGAGCCGTTTTATTCCGAGAAGGAAGGAGGCATGGGCTTGGGCTTGGCGGTGGCAAAGGACATATGCGAGGCTCACGGCGGCCGGCTCGTCGTCGAAAACCGCCACGGCGGGGGTGCCAGGGTGCGGGCGGAGTTCGCAAAAACCGCGCCGGCATGCTCTGACAATAATTTGGACGGCCCCAACCTACCATGACCGCACGACCTATCCTGATCATTGAAGACGAACACGCGCTGGGCACCGCCCTGTCGTTTCTGGTGCGGCGCATGGGACATCTGCCCACGCTGGTGGCTTCGGCGGCGGCTGGCTTTGCGGCCATGGACCAAACGGCATTCGCGGCGGTGGTGCTGGACATCGGGCTGCCGGACATGAGCGGGCTTGAAGTGTTAGAGCGGCTGCGGCAACGCGGGGACGCCGTGCCGGTGCTGGTGATTACCGCCCATGCCACTTTGGACCATGCCATTCACGCTCAGAAATCCGGCGCGACGGGCTATCTAACAAAGCCGCTGGATCTGCCCCGCTTCGGGCAAACGCTGGGTGCGATGTTGGCGAGCGGCCTGCCGCCAGCCGCCCCCCCCGAATCGCATCCGGAAGCCCGGGTGGCAACCTTGATCGGATCGGCCGCGTGCCTGCGGGAGACCTTCATCGGCATCGCCCGGGCCTGTGTCGGTGACTTGCCGGCCTTGATCACCGGGCCGAGCGGAGCGGGCAAGAGCCTGACCGCGGCGGTGATTCATGCCCACGGCCCCCAAGCCAGCCAGCCGCTGCGCTTTGTCACTTGTTCGCGGGTGGAGCATGCCGCGGAGATCGAGACCCACACCACCGGTACGATTGTGTTAGAAGAAGTGACCGATCTCACATCCGATCTGCAAACACGTCTGGCGGCGTGGCTGGCGCACGCGCCGGGGGATCGTCCGCGATTGTTGGCAACCACCGTTCACGATCCGCGCGAGGCGGTGCGCGACGGCCGCTTGCGCGAGGATTTGTATTATGCTCTAACGACCCTGAC
>JAPLUJ010000702.1 GCA_026397695.1 Verrucomicrobiota bacterium
ACGATTTTCCAGAGTTTCCCGCATTTCTGGCAGGTTTGCTTCCGGAGGGACCTCAATTGGAAGCTCTGCTCCGCAAGCACAAGATCGACCGCCACGATGCCTTCCGTCAATTGGTGACAGTGGGCGGGGATCTGATCGGATCACTCACCGTGCGTGAACTTCCGGAGAACACCTGACATGCGTGCCTGCCCGATCACCTTGGAGCCATTGACGGACGGCGGGACGTTCTCGAAAACCGGGCTGCGCTCGCTGCATCCCCGGCTGAACCACTTGGAACCGCTGCCCCTGAATCAGCACGAGCAACTGCGGCAGGCACGTCTGCGGGCCGACAAGATGTCCATCCAAGGAGTGCAGCCAAAACTCTCGGCCGTATTGAAACCCAAGGCAGGATGCTTCAAGATCGTGGACTGCGGAGGACGCTTCATCCTCAAACCGAATCCTCTGCCCTACGAGGAAGTTCCGGCTAACGAGGCCCTGAGCATGACACTGGCGAAACACGCCGGCATCGAAGTGCCACCACACGGATTATTGCCGGCAATCGATGGTTCATGGGTATATGTGATCCGCCGTTTCGACCGCGTGGGCCGCGACCAACGCCTGCATGTGGAAGATTTCGCCCAACTTTCGGGCGCGACCCGCGACACCAAGTATGCCAGTTCCCTCGAACAAATCGCCATGCTGGTGGAGACCCATTGCAGCTTCCCGGCAGTCGAAAAAGCCGCGCTCGCCCGCCGCTTGCTGTTCTGTTTCCTGATAGGCAACGAGGAAATGCACTTGAAGAATTTTTCGCTGATCGTGGAGCAAGGGATCATTCGCCTCGCGCCGGCCTACGATCTTCTGAACACCACTCTGGTGCTGGAAAACGCGAGCGAGGAATCAGCTCTGCCCTTGAGAGGACGCAAGCGCAAACTGAGCCGGGCGGATTGGATCGACTATTTCTGCCGCGAACGATTGAGACTGCCAGAGGCCGTTCTAGCAGGTATTTTGCTGGATTTGCGCGAAGCACTGCCAAAGTGGCGGGATATCATCCGCCGCTCGTTCCTCTCATCTCCCCGACAGCACCGCTATCTCGAAATCCTGGCAGAGCGTCATCGCAGGCTTTTTTAGTTCCTCACTCATCCGCTATTTCCCCGCACTCTTGAGGAACCTTGCGACATCCGCCGGAACCAACACTTTCACATGCGTGGGATTGCCGATCGCCGGGTTCTGTAATTTCCACACCACTTTCTTGTCGGGGGTCACTTCGAAGATCGGGAATTTGCTGGTATAGGCGGCGACCACGGTGTTGCCGTTAGGCAGGCGCAGGCAGCCGGCCGAGTAGGCGAAGCCGATTTCCGGAATGTCCTCCGCCGCTAGTTTCCACACGATTTTATCCGCCGCATCGACTTCAATGACGGGCATGCCATAGGCGCCCCCGATGAGGAGGTTGCCGTTCTTGAGGAGTTCCGCGCTGTGGACGATCGGCCACTTCACGCCTTGTTTGGCGATCTCCTTGCCTGACAGCAGTCGCAGTTCCTTGCCCTGGGCGTCGTATTCGTGGATGTTGTTCTCCCCCGCCGCGGTCACCAGATAGGTTCCCTTCGCGGTCTTGCGGACCTGACGCATGTGCGTGTGGGCATTGCCGCCCAAGGGAAGTTTGATTTCCTTGGCGATCTTCCCTTGGGTGTCGATTTCGATCAGGCGGCACGTGCCGCCCTCGCCGATCAACGCGCCACCACCGGGCAACGGTTGGCAATTGTGGATTTCGACTTTCACGTCCTTGGGTGCCTCATATTGCCAGACGACTTTTTGATCCGCAGTGATTTCCCGCACCTGGGTGCCACCGCTGAGCAGGACATGGTTGTTAGGAAGCAGCCAGGCGTCCTGACACGCGCCGGGCATTTTCTCCGATTCCCAGACGACCTTGCCGTCTGCCGAGACGATAAAGGCGGCATTTTTTGAGTAGCTCGCAATCAACAACGGCGGCTGTTTCCCCGCAGTCTCCTCCCCGCTGGTGGCAAGCGGGGAAAAAAGCATCGCCGCAATCACTAGCTGTATCAATTGGTTTTTCATCACAAGGTTTTCACGGGTTCGATTTTCTAACATGTTGCTTGCCGCTCCGGCGTGCGGGTGGTGGATATTCATTCCATGCACAGGCGCACATTGGAAGTCCAAGGTGCGGTGCGGAGCCCGGGAGTGGGAAGGATCACTTTGGTGCGGCGGGAGTGACTTTGTTGGTGTAACAAACGCGCACGGTGACGGTGATCCAACCATATACCAA
>JAPLUJ010000734.1 GCA_026397695.1 Verrucomicrobiota bacterium
CCGCCGACTGGTGATCGGCGGCCCTGGGGTTGGTTAGGGTTCGGATGATTTTCTATCAGCGCGGGCTGCGGGTCAGTTCGGGGTCACCTTGAGGCGGGCGAACTGCGGGCTGGCACCCGTCAGGGTGTAGGAAACCGCGTTAGGGTTGGTGAGATCGACAGCCCCAGCGGCAACATTCGTCCACGTCAGTAGGTCGGTGGAGGTTTGGACGACGAATTGTTTGTCAGCACCATACTCGGAGTTGGCGATATTGCCGCCATTGGGCCAGGTCACTTTCTTGGTGGTGCCGTTGATGCCCGGGTTGGTGGCGAGACCGGTTGCGTTCATGAAGTAGGCCACGCCGTTGGCAACGCCGTCATTGTTGAAGTCTTGATCAGCAGGTTGGCTGCCGGCGTTGGTGGCCGCCCAAGAGGCGTAACCCACGGCGACCGCCGCCGTGAAATCCTTGCCCGTCACATTCACTCCCATCACCGGCACCGACGCGCTCGCAGGCGTGAACGAGTAACCGCTCAGGCTCGGCGTTACCGTGTAGGTGGCCGCGTCGGGCACGCCCGTGATCGTGTAGGTGCCGGCCGCAGCGGTAACTGCCGAGCGCGTGCCGTCGGACACCGTCACCCCGGCCAAGCCGACACCATTCAAGGTCACCTTGCCGCTGATGCTGTAAGTCAACACGCCGCCGAGGTTTTGGGTCACGTTGAGGCGCACGAAGAGCTTGCCACCCACTGCGAGGGTGCGCTTGATCTTCACCTGCACCAAGTCGATGCCCGTACCACCGCCTTCATCGTTCGGGGTGATGATGATGTTGCTGCCGTCGTGCACGGCCTCGGTCCAAGTGGCCAGATCGCTACAGTATTCCGCCTTGATGGTGGTCTTGGTATCCGTGTTGGCGTCATCCTTGCGATTGTAGGTGAAGATGAAGTAGTTCGGATCGGTGGTGTCCAAGGTCGGCAGCAGCGAGGTGGGCGAGTAGGCGTTGGCATCCTTGTCGGTCGCTCCAAGCACCCATGCCATGCCGTTGTCCACACCGTCGTTGTTGGCATCGTCGTCAAATGCGTTGTCACCCGTACCCGCCCAAGAGGCGTAACTGCCCCCACTGGCGACGCTGAGGGTGAGCTTGCCGGTGGTTTCATCGAAGGTATAGAACTTGGCGCCGACGGTCTTGGTCCACGTGTCACTGCCAGCGTCAGTCCATGGGTCGCCCGCACTGTCGACAACGCGGAAGGTGGTGCCGTAGGCACCGCCGAGGGACGGCACACTTTCGAGTTGCCATTCCCCCGCTGTGAGCGTGGTGGCATCGGTTAGAGTCGTGTCGATGTGAAAATCGCCGTCGAGTGTGGCGTATCCAGGACCGGTGAGGGTGTTATTGACGCCGGTCGTGGCCCCGGTGACGAATGTGAGCTGTGCGCCGGCAGTCAGAATCAACTTGCCTGTTTTGATCTCGGTATTGCCGGTGTAGGTGTTCTTGGCGGTGAGGATCATAGTGGCGGTAGGGCTGGTGCCCCAATCACTGCTAAGCCTTAACGCCCCCCCCTCTCCGCTGAGGACTCCGCTGAAGGTGACCGGCTGGGTCCCGCTCTGGATGAAGATGGAGCTAGACCCGTAGCCTGTTGCCACGGTGGACAGTTGGATCGGGTTCATGATCTCGATGGGATCGGTGGCGTTGCTCCTTTGGATGTACCAACCTTCCGAGTGCTGGAAGAAGCCATCATTCCAAACCAGATTTTCGAGTGTTATCACTTCGCCGACCTTCGTGCCGAAGCCCAATCTCGCGGGCCCGCCATAGGCGCTGTGGGCGTGTCTGGCCGAGACCTGCATCTGACCCGGCCCGGTACCGCTGGGGCGTATCAGGTCGCCGCTGAACGCGATGGTGGAATTATCCTCTATTTTGAGGTTGGACAAGCTCGGCAGGCCGACGCCGTCGACGGCACGCAGCGTCGCGCCGCCTCTAACGTACGTCTGGCCGCCATAAGTGTTGGTGCCGTTCAGTGTCGCCGTGAAGTCTGCAATTACGTCCAGGGCTGTGGTCGCGCCGCCGAGATTGAGGTTTACGGTGGTATTAGCCCACACTTCGTACTTGGTTGTGGCGTTCACCGCACCAGAGCCTGCCAGCCCGCCGCCGTAGAACCTCATCATGGCGGGGGTTGCGGGGGTTGTGCTGTCGTACGTCAGGGTACCGCCCGTGAGCGAGAGCAGGCTGGCGCTGCCGCTGAAAGTCAGCGCACTGCCGGCAGAGAAAGTCGAACTCCCGCGGTTATCGAACGAGTTGGCCGTCAACGTGCCGTCCACTTGCAGCGTGCCGGATGCACCCACGGTGGCCTCGGCCAACGTCAGGGTCTTGGTGCTATTGATGGTGAGTGCGGAGGCGGCGGTCGAGCCGAGAATCAGCGATTGCGCGGAGAAGTCGGCGTCCAGGGTGACGTTGCTATCAGCAGAAGCCGCGCTGATCATCATGTTCCGGCCGGTCACGGGTGCTTGGCCGCCACTCCACTTGGAGTCGGCCCAATTGCCGGTGCCGCCATCCCATATGCTCGCACCGTACAGTGTGACCACCTCGGCCGCAGTAAGCGCCCGGTTGAATATGTAGACCTCGTCCAACTGGATCGAGGAGAAATTGTTGGGTGCGCCTTCCACACCGCCTGATTCATTCGATGCACACCCGAAGGTCAGCGCACCCTTGGTGGCATTCATAGCGCCCGATTTACCCTGCG
>JAPLUJ010000235.1 GCA_026397695.1 Verrucomicrobiota bacterium
CCACCGCGGATGATGCCGCCGTCATCTACCGCTGCCTGCAGATCGGCGTGGTCCTGATCGCCGCCGGCACGCTGCTCGGCGGGGTGTGGGCCGCGCAGTCGTGGGGCCGCTTCTGGGGCTGGGATCCGAAGGAGAATGGGGCGCTGCTCATCGTCCTGTGGTGTGCGCTCATCCTGCATGCCCGGTGGGGCGGCTTCATCCGCCAGCGCGGCCTGATGGCCATGGCAATCTTCGGCAACGCCATCACCGCCTTCTCGTGGTTTGGCGTCAATATGTTAGGCGTGGGCCTGCATTCCTATGGCTTCATGGACAAGGCCTTTCCGTGGCTCGTCGCCTTCGTCATCGCCCAAGGTGTGATGATCATCCTCAGCCGCCTGCCTGCCTCCAAATGGAGCAGCTTCCGCAACGCCGAGCAGAGTGACCTCTCCGCCGCCGGTTTCAATGCCGCCGCGTAATCGGGACAACCTGAGGTCCGATCGGACTTCAGGTTGTCGCGGAGTTGTTGTTAGCAGGATGGAAGATGGTGCCCTGCTCATGCTTATCCCGGAGGGATTAGAGCCGATAGCCAGGCACCGACCGACCTCAGGTGGATTTTTTGCTCAAGCACGCGAATTCTTGTTGCAATTCATTCTCAACTAGCGATCTTAAGGGCGGGATGGAACACGCGTCGGCAGCCGAATTTGGAAATGAGAGTGCCATGACCTTGAATCAGGTTGGAGTGGGGAGGGATGTGAGGATACGGGTTTTGCAGGGGCCGGGTTGTGATCGTCTGCGCGATCTCGGGTTTTGCGAGCAAGTGCAGGTTCGCAAGCTTGCAGGCGGGCGGAATCCGATTTGTTCGGTGTGCGGCACGCGTCTGGCCATCAGTCGCGAACTGGCCGAGCAAGTGCTGGTGGCACCAGTACTTTGATTTGCCATATAGGTATCATGCATGCCGCCTCTGAATCTCCATCGACCATCGCCCTGATCGGGAATCCTAACACCGGGAAAACCACGCTTTTCAATGCATTGACAGGGGCGAATGCGAAAATCGGGAATTATTCCGGCGTTACGGTGGACATCAAATCCGGTGAAACCTACACCCCCCACGGGAAGAAACTCCGGGTACTCGATTTGCCCGGTTGTTATTCGTTGCGTGCGCCGTCACCGGATGAACAAGTGGCAGTGGACGCGCTAACAGGAGATCTGCCTGGATACGCCAAACCGGACCTCGTGGTATGCGTGTTAGATGCCTCGAACCTCGAACGCCATCTCCAACTCGCGCTGCAAGTCATCGCCTTGCAAATCCCCACGATCCTCGCGCTGAACATGGTGGATATGGCGGAAAAATCCGGCTTGCGTTTGGATCCGGCGAAGCTTGCCGCAGAGCTCGGTGTGCCCGTTGTACCGATGCAAGCCAGCGCGGGCAAAGGGATCATCGAGTTGAAACAGGCGCTGAGATTTCCGTTCCCCTCCGCAGCGCATGCCATGTGGGTGCCCGGCACGGACGATGCGGAAGACACCCGGCGCACCTTCATTCGGAATCTGTGCGAACTGGCCGCCCGCCGCCCGGATGCCCACCAACTAACATTTGCGGACCAGCTCGATGATTGGTTGCTGCATCCGGTGTGGGGTTGGGTGGCGTTTTTCGCCATCATGTTCGCGGTTTTCTGGGGGATTTTTTCCTTCGCGCGAATTCCGATGGGTTGGATCGAGTCCGCGCAGGGTGTGGTGGCCGGCGGGGTGGAATCCCTGATGCCAGCGGGTGATCTCCGTTCGCTGTTAGTCGATGGGGTGCTGGGCGGGGTCGGCGGGGTGGTGGTGTTTCTGCCACAGATCGTGCTGTTGTTTTTTTTCATCGGTCTGCTGGAAAGCTCGGGATACATGGCGCGTGCCGCCTATTTGATGGACGGGGTGATGTCCAGGGCGGGTCTCAGCGGCAAGGCCTTTCTGCCGCTGTTCAGTTCGTATGCATGCGCGATTCCCGGCGTGATGGCCAGCCGCACGATCGGCTCGGCCAAGGAACGGTTGGCCACCATTTTCATCGCGCCGTGGATGAGTTGCTCGGCCCGCCTGCCGGTGTATTTCCTGATCGTTCCGCTGCTGCTTCACGAAAACGAGGGTTCATGGAAACAAGCGCTCGTGTTGTTCGCCATCTACACGCTTGGCACGCTCAGTGCGTTCGTCGTGGCCCGCGTGTTGCGCCGCAAACTCGGCCCGGATCACACGGCGCATCATTTCATGTTAGAGCTGCCGCCCTATCGTTGGCCGCAGTGGAGGTACATCTTCCGGCATGTGTTGGAACGCGGCGGATCGTTTGTGGCCAAGGCCGGCACCATCATCCTCGGGATTTCCATTCTGCTGTGGGCGCTCAGCACCTATCCGAAGGCGGATGGCGACGGTGCCGACGCCCTCGCGGCCAGCGCCATGGGCAGGATCGGTGCCGTGATCGAACCGGTGGTGAGACCGCTCGGGTTTGATGGCCGGGTTGGCACCGCCATTCTCACGTCGTTCGCCGCCCGCGAGGTTTTCAACTCGTCGTTGGCGGTGCTTTTCCGGGTGGATGAGGCGGCCGGCGAGGAGGCAACCCGCAACTCGCTGCGTGACCGGCTGGCACTGGCGAAATGGCCGGATGGCACGCCGTTGTTCACGCCGCTTTCGATAATTTCCTTGTTGGTGTTCTATATCTATGCGCTGCAATGCCTGCCGACATCCGTGGTCGTTGCCAAGGAAGCGGGGTCGTGGAAATGGGCGCTCGGGCAATTGGCATTCATGTCCGGCTTCGCGTATGCCGCCTCGCTGGGTGTTTTTCAAATCGGCAAACTCCTCGGATTCTAACATGGACTGGCAAACTCTCATCGCGGCCGGCATCGTGATCGTCACGCTCACGATCTTTCTTGTGAGACTCGTACGGCCGCAGCAACGCGGTGGTTGCGGCCACGACTGCGGTTGCGGGAAAAAGTGATCTTCAATCCTCCTCGAACTTGCGGGCGATCAGTTCTCCGAGCGCTTCCATGGCGGCATCTGCGTCCGGGCCGTCGGAGCTCACATAAATCACCGACCCATGGCCCGCAGCCAGCATCATCAATCCCATGATGCTCTTGCCATCCACTTCCTCGCCGTCCTTTTCCACGAACACATTCGCTTCAAAACGATTCGCCATTTTGACGAATTGTGCAGCCGGCCGGGCGTGGATGCCGAGTTTGTTGAGGATGGTGAATTCTTTCTTGGCCATGGAGAAGCGGCTCGTGCCGGGGAGAGAGTAGAAACTCCGCCCCCTGTCTCCAAGGTAAAAGTTCCACCCTGCGGACAGGAAATGCGGGCCGGCGTGGAACGGTGGGAATCCCGTTGATTTCCCCGTTTCAAGGGGAGTTCCTGGCACCCTTCATGACGCGGAAGCCACAGCCGCCGTTGGCTGGCATGTTGATGACCAGCGGTTGTGCGGCATCCACCGTGAGCGGATCGGCGGCAATGCGCGTGTAGTCCATGGAACCCGCCACATTGCGGGTGAAAACCAGATTCACATTGTAGGCCGGCGATGGCGCGAAGGGTCCGAAGCCGAGATAGAATTCCTCAGCCAGCACGCCCTCGTGGGTGGCGATGTTAGGCCAGGTGCGTTGCATGCCGCGCGGCGTGATGTCGCCATGATAACTGATGAGCAGGTGGCGTGCAGCGCAGTCGCGGGCGAGATCCTCGCGCAGGCGGTAGCGGGCCTGCACGTCGCTATCGAGAAAATCGACCTTGATGCCCTTGAAACCTTTGGCGACATACCAGTCGAGCTGGGTCCTGCGTTTTTCGGGGGTGTCGAGGTTGCACATGTGGTCCCAGCCATAGACGGCGATTTTTTTGCCAGCCGCGTAGGCTGTTAGTTGGGGAAACCACGGGGTGTCCATCCATTTTTCAGGCGGTCCGCCATACGGGGTTGCGAGGGCCAGGGCATTGTCGAATTCGAGATTCCCGGGCAAGGGACCGTGACGTCGGGTAATGATGCCCCATGGCGAGGGCGGCACCACGAGTTGGTCCTTGCGCTAAACGCGCAGGTTGGGGGACGAGCCGCCATCCGCGGCCAACACCAGCGTACCATCGGGAGAGGTCACCGACCAGGGAGCGCCCTGGGCGGCCGGCAGGCAACAAGCGATTGCGACAAGCGAAATCACATGGCGGCAATCACGGTTCATTTTAGGATATGTGTTAGAAATTGTTTTTCGGGATGCCCCTGCCTGCGGTTAGAGGACGGCGGAGGGTGGAAACTTCCCGGTGGTTCTCCAAGGCAATAGATCCGTCATGGGGCGGATGACTCGATCCTTCCACCGGAACTTGACGCGTCCGTCATCGCCAGTGAAACTGGCCGTGCCATGCTTGATATCCGCGTCATCCGCGAAAACCCCGCCGCCGTCCAAGAGCGTCTCAAGAACCGGGGCGGCGACCACTGGAAACTGGTGGACGCCGTGCTCGCCTGCGACGAGACCCGCCGCAAGGCCGAGACCGACAAGCAACAACTGCAAAATTCCCGCAAGAACCTTTCCAAACAAATCGGCATGCTCAAGGGCCAGGGCGCGGACACCTCCGCCATCGAGACGGAAGTCCGCGCGATCAACGAGCAAATCTCCGCGCTCGATGCGGTGGCGGAGAACGCCTCCAGCGAACAAGCCCGGCTGCTGCTCAACATCCCGAACCTAACCCACGACGCCTGTCCGGTGGGCGTGGATGAAGCCGCAAATCCGGTCGTCCGCGAATGGGGCAACAAGCCGGATATCGCAAACCCCAAAGACCACGTCGAACTCGCACTCCACCACGGCCTGATCGATTGGGACGGCGGCATCCGCGTGGCGGGCTCCGGATTCGTCGTCTATCGCGGCAGGGGAGCCCGCCTGGAACGCGCCCTGCTCCAATTTTTGTTAGACACCCAGGTCTCCAACGGCTACGAGGAGGTGAATGTTCCGCACCTGGTCAAACGCGAGTGCATGGAGGGCACCGGCCAACTCCCGAAGTTTGAGGACGACATGTATGGTACGGACGCCGGCGCGGACGGCATCAACAATCTGTTTCTTGCGCCCACCGCCGAAGTGCCGGTCACCAATCTCTATCGGGACACGCTGCTCGCGGAGAGCGACCTGCCGGTGAAGATGGTGGCCTACACGCCGTGTTTCCGCCGCGAGGCGGGCTCCGCCGGCCGCGATAACAAGGGCATCATCCGCATGCACCAGTTCGACAAGGTGGAACTCGTCCAAATCGTCCATCCGGACACCGGCTTCGAGGTGCTCGAGCAACTCACCGCGCATGCGGAATCGATCCTGCAACAACTCGGCCTGCACTACCGCGTCATCGAACTGTGCACCGGCGACGTCGGGTATTCCTCGGCCAAAACCTATGACATCGAAGTCTGGGCACCCGGCCACGGCAAGTACCTCGAGGTGTCGAGTTGCTCGTGTTTCACCGACTATCAGGCGCGCCGCATGCGGCTGCGCTTCAAGGACGCCGCAGGCAAAAACCGCTTCCCGCACACCCTCAACGGCTCCGGCACCGCCTTGCCGCGCCTCTACGTAGCACTGTTAGAGCAATGCCAGCAGGCGGACAGATCCATCCGCATCCCGCAAGCGCTGGTGCCGTATTTCGGCGCGGCCTTCTTGTGACCGGTGTGGACAGTCGGTGCTGCTACCATCGCACGGCCTTGAGGGCAATGAACAGAGGGATCTCTTCCGCCGCGCGGTGTTCGGCCTTGCTGAACGGGCCGGATGCTTGGGACCGGCGGTGGCTGTAGAGTTCCTCGCAGGCCACCACGGACAAGCCGCTGTGGCCTAGCGAAGTCAACAATTCCGCCAGGGTACGGTGGCGGAAAACAGTTAGATCACCGGTGTTTTTCCCGGGATGGGTGGTGATGGGGATTTCCAGCGGCGTGTGGTAGCCGTCAATGCGCCGGTATTGGATCTTCTGGTCGGCGTCCCATCCCCAATGGGTGGTGCGCGGAATGCGGAAACATGGGTGCATGAGCACGAACACCGCCCGGCCGCCGGGTTTGAGCGCGCGGGCAATGTTGGAAAACATCGCCACGGCATCCACCACGTCGTGAACCGCCATCAAACAGGTCGCCGCATCGTGGCTCCCATCCGCCCATGCTCCGGGTTGGCTGACATCCGCCACCACCCACGCCACGCGCGCATCCTTTCCATGGCGGGCCTGCGCCGCCGCGATAAGCCGCGGACTGGCATCCACACCGGTGAAGCGGTCGACCCCCGCCTCTAACAACGGCCTGACCAGCACGCCCTGGCCGCAGCACGCATCAATGACCGACTCTCCCGGCCTGGCATCCAGCAACCGCAACGCGGCGGGAACTATCACATTCCGATGGTAGTCCGAACCGGACTCGCCCACCAGCTTGTCATACCACGCCGCCACCGGATCCCACCCGTGGTCGCCAGTCGCCGGGTTTTTGTTAGAGCCGGGTGATCCGGGCTTTCCCCCTTGCGTATGCGGGATCGGACGGCGTGGCGGCGGCGGCATGGCGGG
>JAPLUJ010000233.1 GCA_026397695.1 Verrucomicrobiota bacterium
GATGCTTTGGTCGGATGGATCTCCCTCTTGCGCGGATGGGAAAATTGACGCTGGCATGATGTGCAGGGATCCGCTATGCTGCGGCCATGCAGATCGGAGTCATTGGATGCGGCATCATGGGCAAGGTATTGGTGGAAGGCGCGATCCGTGCCGGCGTGGTCGTCGCTGCGGATGTGATCGGGGTGGATCCATGGCAGGCTTCACGAGACCATTTTTCCAAAGCCACCGGGGCCAGGGTGACCTCCGACATGTCCGCCTTGGTGGATTGTGAGGTGCTTCTCCTGTGCACCAAACCACTTGATGTTCAGGACGCCCTGCGTGATGCATCCGTGGCCTGCGCCGGCAAATCGATGCTGGTCATTTCCATTGCTGCGGGCATTACGGTCACCGCGTTGGAGGCGACGGTTTCGGAACACATGCGGGTGATCCGCGCGATGCCGAACACGCCCGCCTTGATCGGCAAGGGTGCCGCCGGATATTGCCTTGGCACCCGCGCCACCCGGCAGGATGCGGAAACCGCCCGCACCCTGCTGGGTGCGGTGGGTCTGGCCGTCGAGGTGCCGGAGCGCATGATGGATGCGGTCACCGGACTTTCCGGCAGTGGTCCGGCCTATGTCTATCTGGTGATCGAAGCCCTCGCGGATGGCGGGGTGCGGGTTGGTTTCACGCGGGCGGATGCCCTGCTGCTGGCCGCCCAAACCGTGTTGGGTGCTGCGGCGATGGTGCTCGAAACCGGCGAACATCCCGCCGTGCTCAAGGACAAAGTGGCCTCGCCGGGTGGCACGTGCATTGCCGGATTGGCCGAAATCGAACGCCACGGGCTCCGCTCCGCGTTGATCGATGCGGTCACTGCCGCCACCCGCAGAGCCACCGAACTCGGTATGTGATCAATTTCGATTTTTGGGCTTCCCCTGAACCGTTGACTTCCTATGCTCCGCCACATGTCCCACTGGTTCATCACTTGCTCCGGCCTATCCATTGCCACGCTCTTCCTCGCATCCTGTGGTGGGGATTCCGAAGTGCCCATGCTCGCGGGCAACACCCAGACCGCAAGCGGCGAGGGCGAGGCGCTCTATCAGAAGGCGAAACAGGCGGACGACGCCGGAAAAACCACCGAGGCAATCAAGCTGTATGATCAAATGGCGACGCGTTATGCATTCGCGTCGTCGGCCGCCCAGGCGCGCTTCCGTCAGGCCCAGCTCCTTGAACAAGCAGGGAAAATCGAGCCCGCCTTTGAGGCCTACGATAAATACCTCGACCGCTTTCCGGGCAGCGGGCTTTACTCCACCGCGCTGAACCGCCAGGCGGCGATGGCCCAAGCCGCGGCCGAAGGCGACGTGAAATCGAGTTTTCTCGGGATGAAATCCAAGCTGTCGCTGGAAAAAACCGCCGCCATGCTCGGCAAGGTCCGTGACCATGCGCCCATGACCCCCACCGCCGCCAAGGCTCAGTTCACCCTCGGCGAACTCTATCAGTCGAAACACAAGGCGAAGGAGGCCATTGCCGCATTCCGCCAGCTCGTGCTCAACCAACCGGAGAGTCCGATGGCTCCCGAGGCGCTATTCCGGGTGGGGCTCATTCTGATGGAGGACGCCGAGCGCGGGAACCAAAACCAGGCCAACATTGATCTCGCGCGTGAGACCTTCAATGATTACCTGATCCAGTATCCGGGGCACTCGCGCAACGCGGAAGCCCGCAAACTGCTAAGCTCGCTCGACGGTACCGACTTGCAACGATCCTTGGACATCGCGGAATTCTATCTGAAGACCGGCAAGCCGGAATCCGCCAAGGTTTACTATCGTGACATCATCAAGCGTTCGGGATCGGGAACCCAACACGCTACCGCCAAAGCCCGCCTCAAGGAACTCGGCGA
>JAPLUJ010000716.1 GCA_026397695.1 Verrucomicrobiota bacterium
GCGATTTTCCAGAACCTCAAGTCTGTCGGGCTATCTCCCAAACTCATCGGCTTGGAGGAACCCGAAATGGCGCTTCATCCGGCCGCGTCCGCAGTGCTCTTGGCCGCGCTTCGACAAGCCTCGCAGGATTTGCAGATCCTTGTCACCAGCCACAGCCCGGACTTGCTTGATCATGAAGACATCCCACCGGAATCCATCTTCGCCGTAGATAACATGGACGGGGTCACCCAAATCGCCGGTATTGACCCTGCTGGCCGCCAGTTGTTGCGGGACAAGCTGTTTACTCCGGGAGAACTGTTGCGCCAAAACCAGCTTGCACCGGATCCTGCTCAACTTGTCGAAGTGAAAAACGAACGTCAGTTGAATCTGTTTGATTTTGCGGATTCATGAGGCGGCGCTTGTACATTCCGATTGTCGAAGGCCACGGGGAAATCGAGGCAGTTCCCCGGTTGATACGGCGCATCTATGAGGAATTCGTCCCGGGCACCATCCCCATCATTAATCCGCCCATTCGCATCAAAGCCGGTTCCTTCCTGAACGACACTTTATATTTTCAAAAGTATGTCCAGATGGCGGCGGCAAAGGCGGCTCAGAGTGATGGCGAAGTGCTGATTCTTCTCGATTGTGAAGACGAATGCCCGGCAACTCTCGGGCCAGATCTGTTAGCAAAAGCGAAGACGGTGCGCCCGGATGTGCTCTTCAAGGTGGTGCTCGCGCATCGCGAATATGAAACTTGGTTTCTTGCCGCCGCCGAATCCCTGCGCGGTTGTGCCGGACTGCCGAACGATCTGCTTCCCCCGGCCAATCCCGAGCATGTCCGGGGTGCCAAAGAGTGGCTGGGACGCCACATGGGCCAATCCTACGATCCAATCATCCATCACGCCTCGTTCACTGCCCAGTTCGATCTTGGACAAGCCAAAGCCGTCTCGTCCTTTGATCGCTTCATTTCCACAATCCTTTCCTGATAGCTCAATGCTAGATACCGCCACCAAACGCCGCATCGACACCGCCACGGTGAAACCCCGTTCTAAGAGAAAAGACTCAGGCAGGAATGCCTGAGTTCCTTTCCCTTCGCGTTCCTTGGCGCCTTGGCGTTTCAAATTCTTCCTCTTCAATCAAAAATCATCAATCATCAATCATCAATCAAAATCTTCGCGTTTCTTCGCGTCCTTCGCGGTTAGAAATTCTTCCTCTTGCGTCATCCGTGACGGCAACCCGCATCACGCCATCATCCATGACGCCGCTGCCGTGAGTCCCACAGGCTGCTAGGCCAGGGCCTTCGCGTGGCAGTCCTTCAGATAGGTACATGCTTTGACGATGCCTGGAGTGAGTTCTTCCGGTGTCGGATTGCCGTGCATGAACGGATTGACCCACCCCTGATAGTTGATCTTTGCCAGCGCCTTGAGCCATGGCACGAAATCCGCCGGACCATGGCCGGGCAACTGGTTCATCCCCTCGGCTTTCTGCCAAGCATAGAAAAATAACAATTGCGAACCAGCGATGCCAATCGCCTCTTCCACCGGTGCTTGGATTCCTTGCAGGTGATACGGCGCGATCCCCAATCCGACGTGCCGGGGCGCGGGGTTCAGATCCACAAACGCCTTGAAAGAGTCAAGCGTGTTAAGCAGGGCGCTGCCGTGGTTTTCAATGGCCAGACGCACCTTGGCTTGCGCCGCCAGTTCGATCTGCGGCTTGAGCTTCTCGAAGAAGGCACGCATCGCGGTGGTGAGTTCCTCCGGTTTGACACGGATATATTCCGACTGACGCACCACCACGCCGCCGCCGAACTTGCCGATGAAATCCGCATAGGCGGGAAAACCAACCTTCTCCGTCTGCGTGCAGTAGGTTGTAAAACTGCCCAAGGCGAGTTTGTGCTTGGCGAGCAATTGCTTCAAGCCGTCGGGGCCGAGGCGGGTAGCCACGTCCGTGAGGTGTGTGCAGCGGTCGAATGGGCACCAGATGTCGATCGCATCGAAACCCAGCTTGGCCGCCCGTTCGCAGACCTCCTCGATGGGAAGCCCGGACAACATGACCGACGAGAACGCGAGGCGCATGCGCCACGTGGATGTTTCCGCGGCACCCGCCCGGCCCGCCGCGCCGGGCATGGCGAGCGCGACAAGCGGGATGGCAGTGGCGCGGATGAATTGACGCCGGCCCAGCGGTCGGATCGTGGTGAGAGACGGTGATGCCATGGGCGTGAGTGAAGTTATGGGTGAATGCCGCAAATTGTTAGAGTGTGGAGCGGATTGAGTGCCCGCGAGTACGTTTACCAGATCCTCCATTTTTCCCGCGACGGGCGTGTGAGCATCTTGGCCGCATCGGCGTCACCGATGATTTCTTCCTTCTCCGGATTCCATTGAATCACCCGGCCGGTCCGCGCCGCGATGTTGGCAAGCTGGGGGATGGCATCACAGCGGATCGCCATTTCGACCGGGCAGATGGTTTCCTGCCGCGACTTGACGCAATCAATGAAGTTGCGATTGTGTTCCGGGGAGATCATCAACTGTTCGTCGGTAGGCTTGAATTCCTCCTTCCATAGTGCCTGATTGCTGGCACGAAAGCCTTCCGCATCGCTGATCCAGCCTTCGCTGCCATGGAAGATGATGCCATCACCGTAACGCCAACTCTTGAAGAAGGAGCCGACCGCATCCTTGGCCGTCCGGCAATCCATGAAACGCATTTTCACCCCGTTGGCATAATCACAATTCACGTCCCACCGCTCCAGGGTCCGGAACACGCCCTCCGTAGGCACCGTGCCGGTGCCAGCATAACGGATGGGACTGGTATGATCGGTCTTGTTGCCCCATTGCGCCAGTCCCAGTTCGTGAATGGCACAGCCGGCGATGAATCCCAGCGAGGTCTCCGGACAATGATAGCCACCCCAATTCGTGACACGATCCACCGTGAAGGGCACCATCTCCGAGGGACCCATCCAGGCATCGAAATCGAGATCCGCCGGCACCGGCACCTCCGTGGTGGAACCGTAGGGTTTGACGTGATATTGGTCCACGTTGACTGACAAGTCACGGCTCCAAAGGTCGATGCGCTGGAGTTGGCCGATGTAACCATTTCTAACCAGCTGGACCATCCGCCGGTACCTGCCATTCGGACCCTGTGAGCGGTATTGGGTTCCAAACTGGAAAATCCGCTTCTTGTCCTTGATGACGTCCCGGAGCATCTTGGTGAGACTGTAGTCCAATGCCAATGGCTTCTGACAATATACATCCTTGCCGGCTTTGGCGGCCGCGATGGACATCGGCGTGTGCCAGTGGTCGTGCACCCCAATGATCACCGCATCCACGTCCGACCGGGCCAGAATCTCCCGGAAATCAGCGTGCGCCGTAGTCGTGTTTTTTTCGCCGTATGTTTCATTGAGCTTGACTGCGGCATTGTCACGCCGACTCTTATAGGCGTCCGCAACGGCGATAATCCGCACGTCGGGCATCTTGCTCAAAATCGGAATATGATAGCCGCTGCCGATGCCGCCGCAACCGATCTGACCGACGTTGATCCGGTTGCTCGGCGCATCGGCACCAAACAACGGACCGGTGATGATGTTGGGCACGGCGAAAACCGCGCTGGTCCCGACGGCCTGTTTGAGAAAGCGACGACGGGAATTGGCGGTTGAATGCGATTGTTCTGATAGTTGATTCATGGTTTTGCAGGGTTCGATGGTTCTGTGGCAGCAAGTGGATTCGGGGTTTTACACGCATTGCCAACAATCATAGGAGCGCTTGAAGGTGGGCGATGCTCGTGGCAGCTTGTGCGACGGTCCCGCACTCTACGGACAATACGATGTCGCGCGGGCATTTCTTACAAATGGCGATGACACGCGCCCAATCGATCACTCCTTCCCCGCAGGCGCAGCCCACCGGGGTGCCGGTGACCTGCCCGCGCTCGGCATCGGATTGGCTGACGGAGATGTCCTTGGCATGCAGGTGGACGAGGCGACTGGCCACATGCTCCAGCCAGACATATGGATCATGGCCGCAAAGATAGCTGTTCCCGGTGTCGAAGTTGATGCCGATGGCGGGCGAATCCACCAGCGCGTGGATGCGGTCGAGGCCGTCGGGGTGTTTCGAGTATTGCTGGTGCGGTTCAATCCCTAGCAGGATGGCGCGCGGCTCGGCCACTTTCGACGCTTCCTTGAGGACATAACGCATCAGGACGTGGTCCTCGTCGACGGTCGTCCAGTCGGGTTTCGGGCCTTCGTCGGTGTTGACCACGGGTGCGCCACATTCCGCCGCGAAGCGGATCGCCTGCTTGAGGTATTCAGTGCTGATTTCCGGCTTGCACAGTGTTGTGTGGGCGGACAATCCTGATAGTTTAACCCCGGCGGCCGCACACGCGCGTTTGACGCGCAGCGGATCGTCGAGCATCGAGACGCTGTGGAAATAGCCCGCCTCGCTGAGCAATTCGCGGCCCCAATGCACCATCGGTTCCACATACTCATAGCCCAGTTCCGCAGCTTTCCTCACGCCCCACTCGAAGGACTTGTCCTCATGACGCACGAATTCCAAGTTGATCCCAATGCTGATTTTTCCCATGGCTGATGTTCTTTCCTGTGGTTTGGGGTTGTGATGACGAAACATATTCTGGCAATTCAGATCGGCCTTGTCTTTCGCTCGCGGCCAGTGGTAAATATTGCAACATGAGCCGGCGCTCCGCCATATTCCACGCATCCGACCATCATCACCGCGCTGATACCTGCGAACCGCTCGTGGCAGCGGTGGCCGCAGGCGAGGTGCGCTTGGAGGCTCTGGTGCGCGGCACCTATCCGGGACGTCCGATGCCCCACGGAGTGCTGTCACAAGTGAGCAGCATCGGCTTCTGGGATGCCGCGCACGACCAGACATGGGGACTCGGCGAACACCGCAACGAGGGCATCGAGATTACCTATCTCGACAACGGCCGCCTCGGCTTCGTCGTGGATGGGCGATCCTATCGCTTGTCCCCCGGTCACCTGACCATCACACGGCCCTGGCAACCGCACAGTGTGGGCGGTCCACAGGTCGGCGCCAGCCGCCTCTACTGGTTGATCCTCGATCTCGGCGTGCGCCAACCGCATCAGCCATGGCGCTGGCCACCATGGCTGGTTCTGGCACCGGCGGACATCAAGGATCTAACCACCTTGCTGCGGGAAAACGAGCACCCGGTCTGGCCGGGCACGCCCGGGATCGGCCGGTGTTTCGCCGACATCGGAAATCTGATAGAATCCACCCCGAC
>JAPLUJ010000348.1 GCA_026397695.1 Verrucomicrobiota bacterium
ATCCTAGAAACAGAAATGGAACCACGGATGAACACAGATTCACACGGATAATCAAAGAGTTATGAATGCTTGGCCTCTCACCCGCTGGGTGCGAGTTGGATTCTTCACAAGTCTCTTACAATCTGTGTTCATCCGCGTTTATCCGTGGTTCGTTTTCCTTTTAAGGTTTATTCATTTTCTCTATTCCTTTGTCTACCCAAACACAGGCAAAGCCCGTTACTGAGGCAAACCGCAGATTTCCGAATGCTGAACCGCAGAATTCTGAAGTTAAGCATTCCAGCATTTCCTTCGTGATTCGAAAATCATAATTCGTCAATCTGCGGTTTCTCTCGCCGCATCTACGACACCCACCCAAAGCTACCTGCATCTCACTTGATCATCCTGTGAATCGTGGCCTGTCCCCTCGACGTCGCTTCGGGCAGCTTGACGCTCAACTGCAGCTGATGCGCCGTACCTTCTGCGCTGATCTTGATATGGTACTGCGGCGTACCGCGCACCATCCTGCGTACAACAAACTTATCAAGCTTATGCCCCAGCGAAATAAGATCCACGGACTGGACATCCAGATCCTTGCCTGCAGTGCGGATAAACTCCAGAACATAAACTCCGGCATCCTTGCAGAACGCAGTAAGATCAAGGTTCGTGGTCGTCATCTCCAGCGGAACGTTCTCACTGGACCAATGCCAGAGTGTGCGGGTAACCGCCGCGATCTCAGGCGTTTCCGCTTTCGGCGGGTTGTCACCCCAGACAGAATAAGCTGAAAACCTCCGGATCTGCGGCTCTGCGACAGAACGGGTAATCCGCAACCTGAGTTTTGCAACTGCAACAGGCGCAAACTGATCAATCTTCTTGTGACCTATCGCCGTGCCTTCACACAGCTGCTTCCATTCCCCGCCAACCAGGCCTTCGATTACATACTCCCGCACCCTTTCACCTTCGAGGATATTCTCCTGGGTAATGACGTGGTCGATTTTTACTGGCTTACCCGGATCGAACTCAACAGCATTGCCCTTCCCCATGGTCTCGGCGATGCTGTTCCCGAAGCGGCGCTGAATCTCGGAGCCGAATTCCGCAGCGCGTTTCGCATCTTCTTCGGGAATCCTACCGGTGGTGTCAGGCGTCTGGTTCAAAAGCAACACCGCACCGTGGCCGACCGACCTGTAGTACATACCCATCAACTGATCAACCGACTTGAGCGTTGGGAGATTCTTCGTGCTCCAGAACCAGTCGGCACGGATACGCGCATCGCACTCGCTTGGCATCCACACATCACCGTCCGGATCACCGTCATACCCGGTAGAAACTCCGGACCTGGCCTTCTCCGAGGACATCGCATTCCACGTCGGATAACGTGCCACGCCCTCCTCGTTGCCAATCCATGTAATAGTTGCCTGCGGCCCCTGGAAAATCATCGCCTTCGGTGCGTACTTCGCAAGGATGTCACCGACAGGAACAATATTGCTGCCGTCAAACCAGACTTCGTCCATTGTCCCGTATAGCGAGAGAAGTTCGGTAAGCTGCTGACGATGAACCCTGTTGTAATTCTCCTGCGCCTCAGGAGTCTTGGCACGCCCCCCGACGCCAATGCCCAGCTTTCCATCCGCGGGACTGAGATAAACGCCCAGCTTCATGCCGCGTTTATGACATGACTCCGCAAGGTCTTTCATCACGTCACCCTTCCCGCCGCGCCACGGGGTATTCTTTACGCTGTAATCTGTCGTCTCTGTCTGCCACCAGCAGAACCCCCCGACATGCTTGGCAACAAACACTATCTGCTTCGCGCCCATCGCCACGGCAACGTCCACCCACTGCTCTGTATCGAGCTTTTCAGGGTTAATCGACGACAGCGGCGTGCTGAGGTTGTCGTGCTGCGTATCCTGCCAGGTAGAAGGCGCAAAGTGGATGAACATCGTAAGCTCCATGTCCTGCCAGGCCGCCTGTTCAGGCGTTGGCTTGGCCAGCTTGACAGGTGATTGCTCAGCACAAAACGCGGCTGGCGACGCCAGCAGCAGGATTACGGCCATCAATACATTCATTCTCGCTTGCTTTCTCATCTAATTTCTTCCTTTCGTTATAGCACTCACCTGACCGCAATCACAGTACCTCGAGGCGAGGTACGCCAACAGCAACAAAAAAACATAACCGATTTTGTGATCATGTGTGTTTTTTTATCTTTCCCAGATGCTCTGCATCCGCCAGGCGGCGAGAGAAGTCAGCATCGCGTCCTGCCCCTGGGCACGGAGTGAAACGCCCACGCTGTCTTTGCGTTCGGGATAAACTCGCGCGGCCACGCACTGGCGTCCGTTGACAAAGACTTCCACAACGCTCCGGTCAACGAAGACGCGCACCTTGAGAGGCTCGTTGCCATCCAGTTCCACTTGAGCCGTTTCGGGCGGGCGATGGGTGACATCCGCCGCAAGCGAAGCCCGTGAGGTGTCCAGAGAAACCACCGCCGCCCCCCGATAACCGCGATCGCGCATGAAGAGAATACGGGTCACTTCCTTGCCTTCGGGCGAACGCAGAACATTCAACTCGATGGTCTGATTCGGCCGAGGAGCCAGCTCGGCGGTGAGCTCCAGCGCATCGCCCCGCACGTTCTCGATGACCACCTCCTGATTGGCCGGCAAGGTCATCGACTCGACGCGTACGTGATCGGCCCGCAGCGACTCGATGTCGCCGGCCGGCTCGATATTCAGCGGATTCCAGGTCCCGCCCGGCCGCAGCGTGAGGCGTCGCGGCAGAGTCATGATCTGGTTCCAACCTTGGGTAGGCTTGCCGGGGTTCATATTGAAGATCGCAATGACCCCGCCCTTGCCGTCGGGCGCTGCCGACGGCGCATGCACCCCGCACGGCCCCCAATTGCCGAAATTGAAATCGCCGCCATCGGTCACAACGAACTTGTCGCGCTGCGTGTCGTAATCGCCCAGCAGGTATTTTCCGCCGCTCATGTGACTGAAGTGCAGCAGGATGTGTTTCTCGCCCTTCTCTCCGATCGGCCAGAAGTAAGGACAGGCGCCGTCGTCGCCGACCAGTCCGTACTGGTCGTTTTCGAGAAACGAATGCAAATACTCCCATGTGGCGAGATCCGTCGAGCGGTGCAGGAACTCGGCCCGGATCGGCTTGCCGCCGGGACCGACCTTCTGGACGCCGGCCGTGAGTATGTAGTAGTACCCGCCCTGTTTCCAGATGCAGGGATCGAATATATTGTACGGCAGTCCCGGCTTGAGCGGGATCACCGCCTTACCCGTCACCTTCTCCCAGTTCAGCAGCAGCGGATCGGAGGAGACGGCCACCATCGTACCTTGGCCGATTCCGTGGTACGCTGCGATCACGCGGTTCTCCTCCACGAGAGTCGATCCCGAATAACACATCTGCTCCGGCCCGGGATAGATCGCGTATGGCAGATCCCGCCAGTGGATCAGGTCATCGCTAACCGCATGTCCCCAGTGCTGGCGCGGATCCTCGGGCGGATAGGCCTGGTAGAACATGTGCCATCGCCCCTGCCAGTAACACAGCCCGTTCGGATCGTTCAGACTGTGCTCCGGGTTGACGTAGTGATAGAGTGGCCGATACCGATCCTGCGACAGTTCTTTGCGCGATTTGCCGAAGCGCTCCAGCAGCGAATTCGTCTTGAGCGCCTCCTCCTGCGCCTGCAGCGTCCTGGGGAACGTGGACTGAGGGACCTTGGCGGCCTCCGTGGACGCAACGACGGCGCCCGTGAGAGCCGTCAGTCCGATACACAGGTTCTTCAGATTCGCGGTCATGTCATTTTCTCCTTTTTTGATGTTTCCGGGATAGGGCCGCCCGGCCCGAAGGCCGGACGACGCCCCCACTGATCCGGACGAGCGCAATTAACGCATCCGGTTCCTCGGGGTTGGGGTTTCATCGCATGCGGGAGTGAACAAGGCGAGCAGGAATTTGCTTTCTGGAAATTGCTGGGGGTGAAGGCCGTTGCAAGAGCCGGTGGCCGGACCGGAGGGCGGGGAAATGGGGGTTTTGAAGCCTGTCATGGTGCAGGACGGGGCGGCGTGAACGTAGCCAGCCCGATCACACGATCCGCGCCGCCGTAATACAGCCACCATTTTCCTTGGAAGGGAACCAGGGTGTTGGCGACGGTTGTGTTGGCGCAAAATCCAGCCTTCTCCCACTCGTATTCCGGAAAAAGAAATGGCTCGGGCTGGTCTTTGAGAATGGTGACAAGGTTCTCGCGGCTGATGAGCGTTTGCCGCAGCGTCCATGCGCCGAGTTTGTGTCCGCCCTGGGTCATCAGCAGAATCCCGTCGTCGCGCAGCAACGCGATGGCGCCGGCTTCGCGCCCGCCGCCAGGCCAGACCGACTTGCCGGTGGGCGTCCAGTCAATGAGGTTGTCGCTCCACGCCAACGCGCACGGGTGCGTGTAATACATCCAGTATTTACCGCTCACCTTCGCGGCGACGAGGCGGTCGCCGACGAGCTTGCTCACCACCACACCGGAGCGCCCGTCGGTCTTGCCCGCCTTTGCGAACGCAGGACCGTGCTTCTTCCAATGAACCAGGTCGCGCGAGGTCGCGATGGAGATCGTGTCGCGGCTGCCGCTCCACGTCGTGTAGTTCATGTAGGCCGTGCCGCTCTCATCCTCGACGATGTGCAAGTCCTCGCAGCCGCCTTCCCACTCATATTTCTTCCACTCATCGTTGTCGGGATAAAGCACCGGCATGGGATGCCGGGTGAAGTTGGTGCCGTCCTCGCTCCACGCCATACCGATGCGGCAGGTGCGGCCCCACTTCAGCGACGGATTCTTGTCGTCGGCGCGGTAGAAGAGATAGACCTTGCCGTCTCGTACCACGGCGGCGGGATTATAGACATTCTGCGCCTCCCAGCGAACCTCCTTGCCCAGCACCGGGCAGGTGAACTTCGCAGCCGCGTTCGGCGAGAGCACCGGCTGCGGATGTTTCACGAACGGACCCATGCTCCAAGCCGGAAGCGCGTTTGAAACTTCCGCCGCATGGGCCAGAGAAGTGGTGAAGACGAAGAGGATGATTTTGAGGAAGAGTCGCTTCATGGTGACCGGTGACGCTCGGCGGTTCATTGGGCAAAAGTCAGTTTCCATTCCACCGTCTTTGTCGCCGTCGAAACAAGGCGGGCTGTCGCGATTTCGCCGTGATCGGGTCAACGCCATAAGGGACGGCAAATGTCGATTATTGCTAGGAATTTGCTTTCTGGGTGAAGGCCGTTGGAAGAGCCGGTGGCCGGACCGGTAGGCGGGGAAATGGGGGTTGATAACGAATCCCCGGCGGCCAGCGCAAGGAGCAACCATGCCGAATGCGGAATCCACTGCTCTTTCCTGCGGCCAGAAGATGGAACAAACTTTTCATGCCTTATGATAGATTCCAAACTCGGTCATGGCGTCAAACATCGCCACGACATTTGCGACAGGCGTTTCTTCCAGGATGTAATCGTGGCTGGCACCGGCGACGTAGCCGCCACCGGGGGTCATGATGGCGATGACTTCGCGGGTGCTTTCCCGGACCGACTCGGGAGTGCCGTTGATGAGAACGTGGTGGGAATCAATGGCGCCGTTGAGGAGGATTTTCTCGCCGTAGTTGGCTTTCAGCTTCACGAGGTCCATGCCGCCGCAGCACGGTTGAAGCGCGTGCAGTCCATCCAGTCCGGCAGCGATCATGGATGGAATGAGCGGCTCGTAGCCGCCGCAACAGTGAAGTTGAACCTGCAGCCGGTATTGGTGGCCGAGGTCAATCAGTCGTTTCAGGTGCGGCATGATGAACCGGTCGAATTGTGCAGGGCTGAGCAGCGGTCCGGTCTGACCGCCGAAATCGTTGCCGATGAAGAACACATCCATCACATCCGCCGCCGCGTCGAACGTGCGCTGGCTAACAGCGATGTAGTAGTCCGTGAGATGTTGCAACAGCGCGTCCACCAGTTCCGGCTCGTCATACATCTTGAGGTAAAGGTTTTCCATGCCGAGCAGGTCGATCGCATCGTGCCAGAATGGCGACCAATCGCCGCCGAGGATGGCGTATTGACGGTTCCACGCCATCGCGTCGGCGCGAACTTGAGCGAC
>JAPLUJ010000183.1 GCA_026397695.1 Verrucomicrobiota bacterium
AATCAAGTAGTTGATTGGTCACGGCAGGAACTTCGACGCCTGTTCGACGTCCTTGTCGCCGCGGCCTGATAGCTTGGCGATGAGGATGGCGGATGGCGGCAGGCTGGGCGCGATCTTCGAGACATAGGCCATGGCGTGGGCGCTTTCCAGGGCGGGCAGGATGCCTTCGCAATGGGCGAGTTGCTTGAACGCGGCGAGCGCCTCGTTATCGGTGGCATACGTATATTCGACGCGGCCGATGTCCTGGAGATAGGCAATGAACCGCGCCCAGCCCCGTGGCGGCATTGCATCCGCCCTGCCCAACCTCTCCCATGCTTCAGCCACCGATCCCCCCGCCGCCAGCCGTTAAGGAAGCTGGATCTCGGCGGATTCCCCGTCTGCCAGATAGTGTTCGGCGACGATGCGGATGCGCTGAAACACGGTGAGGTGCTGCTTTTGGCCGCGGCGTTCCACGACCACGTCGAAGTTGCGGTTGAAAGCCTGCATGTAATCGCCGAAGGTGTGGACGGCGGCGATGGCGGCGAGTCTGCCATCGGGCAAGTTGAGACGGGCGCGGAAGGATTCGAGCAAGGACGAAGGGAACCCGAAGGTCTGGCCAAGGCATTATTGCGCGTCGTCGAGCGCAATCCACAAGACGTTCTGAGCGCTCTCCACGCCTAACCAAGCCGGATCAGGCGGTGGAGGCGAATTTCCGAGACGGACATCCATAGAAGTTTTTTACACATGCTGGCCCTTCCAGACCGATCCGCACGACGATCTTGTGATCGCACTGGCGGCAGCTGAGGGATGCCCGTACATTGTCACTCACAGCATAAATGATTTCAATGGTTCCGAGTCTTTAGCACCAGAACCCGCGCTTCGCTGGAGTGTGGAATCTGGAGTAACTTTTGTTTGGAGGCTCCGGGCAGGATGCCCGGGCCACGTGGCGCGGGCATCCTGCCCGCCGCCTATAACAACCAAGTTAGTCGGGAGGGATTCGGACAATCCCCCTTACGTCGGTTGTTCGCCGCGGGCCATGACCATTTTGCCGGTGCGCACGGTTTCGATGATATTGAACTGGGAGAACATGGTGATGGCGGCATCGATCTTCGGACTGTCGCCGTTGAGCATGACGATCATGGAGGTGGGTGTTAGATCGACGGTTTTGCCCGAGAAGTGTTCGGCGATCTGCAGGGCCATTGAACGCTCGGTCGGCGAACACTGGATTTTGACCAGGACCATTTCCTTGGTTACGGAGTTGTCGGAGGTGTGTTCGAAGCAATGGATCACATCGATGAGTTTGCCCACCTGCATGATGATCTGGTTCAAGCCTTGCGGATCGCCGGAAACCCCGATGGTCATGCGGGAGAAATTCGCGTTGCGTCCTTCGGATACGATGAGCGAGTCGATGTTGAAGCCACGGCGTGAGAAGACCTGGCAGATGCGCATCAGCACTCCGGGTTCGTTGTTGACGAGGACCGAGAGGGTGTGGGCGGGACCGGGTGCGATGAGCGGTGCGGCGATGGGTGTTTCAGTGGTCACGATGGTGTGGGACATGGTGTGGGAAATGCTAAATCTTGAATTTCAAATCCTGAATGCCAAACGCAGAGGATACATATATATATCTCAGGTGGAACCGGTGGGTTTGGCCATTTTCTGTCGCGGGGCTTCGGTGATCATGTCCTCGAGGGTTGCCCCGGCGGGGATCATCGGAAAGACATTGTCGGTCTTGACACACTCGGCATGAATGAGAAACGGCCCGTCATGATAGGCCAGGGCTTTTTTCAACATGCGGGTCACATCCGCCGGGCGCTTGATATGCACGGAGGGAATGCCATAGGCGCCGGCCAGCATGCAGAAGTCCGGGTTTCCTATCAGATCCACGCCGGACGTCCGGTCTTCGTAAAACAACTCCTGCCACTGGCGGACCATGCCCAGATAGTGGTTGTTGAGAACCACGATTTTGATAGGCAGCTTGTGCAGCGCCGCCGTGGCCAACTCGAACTGGGTCATCTGGAATCCGCCGTCGCCGGAAAACGATATCACCAGGCTGTCAGGGCATGCGAACTGCGCGCCGATGGCTGCGGGAAACCCGAATCCCATGGTACCCGCGCCGCCCGATGACAGCCAATGATGGGGTTGATCATTCTTGAAGAACTGTGCCGACCACATCTGGTGCTGGCCGACGTCCGTGGCGATGATCGCCTTGCCGCCGGTGAGATGATAGAATTCGTCGATCACCTGCTGCATGCGCAGCCCGCCCTGCTTTTTGTAGGTGAGCGGGTATTTCTTCTTGTATCCATCGAGTTTGGCGAGCCACTCGGTGGTTTCCAGCGGGTGGATGTGCGCATTGATCGCGGTGAGGGCCGCCTTGGCGTCGCCGACGATGCGGACGTCGGGCACGATCATCTTATCCATTTCCGCAGGGTCGATATCGATATGGATGATGGCGGCATCCTTGCAGAATTTCGCGGGTTGGCCGATGATGCGGTCATCGAAGCGCGAGCCGACGTTGATCAACACATCGCATTCGACGACCGCCTTGTTGGCATAGGCGGTGCCATGCATGCCGATCATGCCGAGCGCGAGCGGATGGGTTTCCGGGAAGACGCCTTTGCCGAGCAGGGTGGTGGTGACCGGGCACCGGAGGGTTTCCGCTAGATAGCGCAGTTCCTTGTCCGCACGGGCGATCATGCAGCCTTGGCCGGCGAGGATCACCGGGCGCTTGGCTTTGGCAATCAGGTCGGTGGTTTGTTGCACGGCCGTGTCACAAATCCTGAAGGAGCAGGACGGGTCATAGCCCGGCAGATTGAGTTCGGGATTCATGTCGCCCGTGAACGGCCCTTGCGAAATGTTTTTCGGCACATCAATGAGCACGGGCCCGGGACGTCCGGTGGTCGCAATATGATAGGCCTCCCGCACGATGCGCGGCAGGGCGTTGGAATCCCTCACGAGATAGTTGTGCTTCACCACCGGTATGGTGATGCCGAAAATGTCGGCTTCCCGGAACGCGTCCTTGCCAAGCATCCACGTCACTTGTTGGCCGCAGATGACGAGCATCGGCACGGAGTCCATCATGGCGGTCATCAGTCCGGTCACGGTGTTGCCTGCGCCGGGACCGGAAGTCACCAGCACGGCGGCGGGCTTGCCGGTGGCCCGGGCATATCCGTCCGCCATGTGGACCGCCCCCTGTTCGTGGCGTGCCAAAATGAATTTCATCCGGGTCTTCACCGTCTCCAGGGCATCAAACATCGGAATGGCCGCCCCACCCGAGTATCCAAAAATGTATTCAATGCCCAAAGCATCCAAGGTCTTGATGAGTGCCTGTGCGCCGTCCAATTGCTCGTTGATCATAAAAATGCGGGTTGCCGAGACAAATTGCCACTGATTGCCACCGGCGTCAATCGAAAATTGAATATTTTTTTGCAATTTTCAATTTTCCGGAAATATTCTCCGATGAAAACACATGATTTTGAAGCAAATCAACCCTTTAAAGGATTTCATTCGCTGAAACATGGATCCAGACACCCTGCCGTCCGGTCGCCGGGGCTCGGTGCATGGGGTGAGCAAAGTCTTCATGGGTCTGCCCCCCCAACCCAGGGCGATGCGCTGGGCTGAGGGATGATGGCCCGTTGGGCCGGAAGAAAT
>JAPLUJ010000444.1 GCA_026397695.1 Verrucomicrobiota bacterium
GTCGAGGCGGAATCCACGCCAAAAATCACCCGGACCTCTTCGCAGGGGTCCGGGTGATGTGAAATTTCAGTTAGTGGTGACCGGGATTACCAGCCGCCGCCGCCTTTGCCGCCGCCGCCGCCGCCTTTATAACCGCCGCCGCCGCCGCCGCCTTTGTAGCCGCCGCCGCCACCGCCGCCGCCGCCGTAACCGCCGCCGCCACTGGGCCGGGATTCCTTGGGCTCGGAGGCGTTCACGCGCAGCGGACGTCCGTTATAATCGTAATCGTTGAGGGCTTCAACAGCCGCGTTCAACTGGGATTGGTCTCCGAGCGTCACGAAGGCAAATCCTTTGGATTGCCCGGTTTCGCGGTCGGTGATGATTTTGACCCGTTCGACCGGCCCAAAGTTGGCAAAGAGACCAGTAACGTCTCCTTCAGTAGCAGTATAGGGCAAGTTGCCCACGTAGATATCCATTGTTTTCAGTTCTAATGACACCAATTCTTTCCACACTTCATTTGACTGCGGCGTCAGAGAATCAATAAAGCGCGCTGGCACAACCAAACGGCGCACCAGCGACCCGCAACATGCGGGCGTTTGCGAAATTAGCAAGAATTGTTTTCAATTCGCACCTTTCATCCGCTGAAACCCTTGCGGTGTATGGATTCCACACGTCAGAATTTTTTCAACACGCCGCCTCGAGCAAGCGATTTTTTATCATGCACCCCTGCGGAGCGAGGCGAGAAATCCTTCAGATAGGGCAAATCATCCATTGACGCCCGCCAAGTATATGATAGATCCAGACCTTCCACAACATGCAAACACCATCCTGTTTCCTCCCCGTCCTGCTGGCACTGACGCTGGCCGTCACAAGTTGCACGAATTATTCCTCCGTCAGCGAAAAACAGCCAAGGTTCCAACCGGTCACGCCCGCCGGCCAGATCATCGCCCGGACACTCAAGCAGTCCGCGCAACCGCCCCAGGTGCGGATTGGCGGCTTCATTGACGCGGCGGCGGCGGCCGGAGCGGTCTTGGCGAAACACCCGGACGATGTGCCAGCCCGCAAGGATTACAATTTTGCGGTGGGGCGCATTTTCGAGGTCATCCACGATGCCGGATTGGAGCCATGGAAAGTCCCGGTGATATGTCCGGGTGCCGACGGCAATTGGAGTTTTGCCGTGGCTTCCGATGGCAAGCCCGAGCATGATCCATCGCATTTCCGCATCCTTCCCGCCGACCGCTATCAGTTCCGGGGAACTTTGGTGAAGGATCGCACTCTGAAAGACGGCCTGGGCGCACCCATGGTCATTGCCAGCAAGGATTTTGATCCGACCAAGTTCGATCCCTTCATCCAGGGAAAAAATGTTTACTATGGCGTGACTGAGGTGCTGCAGTTCAAAGGCCGCAATTGCACCGCCACCTACATCGATCCTCTAGCAACCGAGACCGTGGATTTCGCCGGCCACACCTATCCGGTGGCTGCGGATTTCACCGCGCCTCTGGCGCTGGCGCTAGCGGAATTGGCACCCCGCAAGAAGGAACTTCAGCGCCTGGTGAACCCTGGCGAGTTTGCCTCAACCACCCGCCTGGCACGCCTGCAACCTTATGACCCGAGGAAAATACCCATCCTCTGCATCCATGGACTCGGAGATTCACAAGCCACCTGGGCTCCCTTGATAGAATCCCTGCGGACCGACCCGACGATCCGCAAGAATTATCAGGTCTGGTTCTTCAGTTATCCGACCGGTTACCCCTATCCGTTGATGGCCGCAGTATTGCGGAAACAAATGGATGCCATCAACTCCTACTACCCCGACCACAAAAAAATGGTCGTCATCGGTCATAGCATGGGAGGCATGATCGCCCGTGAGTTGATCACCGATAGCGGTATGAAAATCTGGAATGCCTACTATGACATGCCGCCCGCAAAGCTTCCAGTGTCAGAAGAGACCCGCCGGATTTTCTCGAGTGCGTTTATTTTCCAGCACCGGCCGGAAATCTCCCGCGTCATCTTTGCCTCAGCCTCCCACCGTGGCGCTAACAAGGCCACTGGATTCGGCGCCCGCCTCCTGTCCAGCATCATCGGCGGCAACGCCACCGCCCCGGGACTCGCTGCTGATCAGACCAAAGCCATCAGCCTGATGAAGCCGGATTACTCCGGCGACAAACTCCAACGCATCCCTAACAGCCTCGACGTCCTCAAACCGGGCAACCGCTTTGTGACCACCATCGACAAGATCCCCACGACCCATGGAGTGCCCTTCAATTCCGTCATCGGCGACCGCGGCAAGGGCGGCAATCTGAACCACACCCCGCCCGTCAGCACCGATGGCCTCGTGCCCTACTGGAGCAGTCACCTCAATGGTGCCGAGAGCGAACTCATCATTCCATCTGACCACTGGTCGCACCGGCACCCGCTCGGCATCGCCGAGATCAAGCGGATTCTCCGGAAACATGCCGGCAAACCGTGAGATTGCAGCCCGTGACCCAACCCCGTAATAACAACAAATTCGCATTCTTCCTGATGGTGACAGCCATCGTGGTGTTGGCGGTTTATTTGATCGCTTGTTTTGATGCCCCGCTGCGCGAGTGGTTGCGCGCGCACTGGCTGCGTGCTCCAACGGGTGGCCTCACATCCCAGACCGACACCATCGTCGATGTCTTGCGACTGGTTCTGTTTACGATCCTCGCGTATTTGGGGGTGGCCGCGCTCAACACCCTCATCTTTGATCTGATCCTCCGTTTCCGCCGCAGCTTTGAAGCGCCTGCTTTGGTGCGCAATGTTTTCTCCATCGTGGCTTTCACGGCGCTGTTTTTCCTCATTTTCAGCCTGGTGTTTCCCAAGGTGAATCTGGGGGCGCTATTCACCACGTCGGCCATCTTCGGCGTGATCCTCGGACTGGCGCTGCAGGATACGCTGGGCAATTTCTTTGCCGGCATCTCGATGCAGGCGGACCGGCCGTTTCAGGTTGGTGACGTGATCACGGTGGGTGCCCTGAGGCACACGGGTACCGTGGAACAGATCACCTGGCGCGCAATCAAGATCCGAACATTTGCCAACCATGTCATATTGATCAATAACAACACGGCGGCCAGGGAGCCAATCGAAGTCTGCCCGTACAGCAATCTCAA
>JAPLUJ010000660.1 GCA_026397695.1 Verrucomicrobiota bacterium
AATCGGGCTCATGCGAACTACTGTGCGGGAGAAAAAATCAAAACTAACCAGCGCCCGACCAGGTTGTGTACGGATCCAAAATCATGGCGAAAAAACTGTGTGTTAGGCGACAGCGTTCATGATGTCGATGGGGTCGCGCTTGGGGTCGAAGCGGTAGGGGAATTTGCCGGTGAGGAGTTGATAGAGGGAGGCGGCGAAGCTCCAGACATCGGAGACGGGTTTGAATAGTTGGTATTGGCGGAGTGCCCCTTGCTCCGGGGTTTCCCCTTTTTCGCGTCCACCGCATTTCTTCCCGTTCACATGGGTGCCGTTGAGGCTACCGAGATCGCGCAAGGAGGCCATGGGCGGGCAGGCTTCCAGCAGAAAGTGGTGGCGGGAGACCTGGGGATCGCCGGGCACGCAAAGGTGGCAATCTTCCATCCGGCCTAGCAGGAAGGTGTCGTGCTCGGTGAGTTCGGAGGTCTTTGTCGTGCCATCGGCACTGCTGATCTAAAGGATGACTTTGGGGGTGCTGCGCACGGTTATAAGTTAGATGTTATGGGTTAAATGGGAAAACGGAGCGTTGTGGAAAGGGATTACGGGTGAGGGCGGAAATCGTCAACCTGGGTGGGGTTTCGGGAGAAGATGGCAGGCGGGACGCCTCCCGGCACGGTCTGCGGCGGGACGCCACAGCCACTATTATGGATGGACTTGAGAAAACCGAGTGTGTCGACGCCTTGAAAGCCCATGGCTTCGAGTCGTTCCCTGAGCGATGTGATGGCCGCACCGGCGAGCTTGTGGGCGGCTTGTTTGGAGACTCCCATGGTGGCTCCGATTTCGCTATAGCTCTTGCCGTCGCGAATGACTCGCGTGGCGGCGGTCATGCGGCGCTGCCTGATTTGAACTTTTTGGCTTCGCGGCGCAGAACGGCGACGAACTTGTTGGCCCTGACATATCCTGCATACTCTTCACGTTCCTCATAGGATAGGTTGCCTTCGGTGTTTTTTGCAGCGAGTTCCTCAATCCGCTCGCGGAGGGGTTGATCGGTTTGGACCGTCAAGACCGCATCCTCACGGCCCGGGAGGAGTAGTTGAAGAAGCGGACTGACGCCGCGCTGAAAGGCTGATTGAGCACTCATGCGCAGGAATGTAGAAAAAGGAGTTCCAAAGGCAAGAAGCGAGTTCTGTCCGCCATTTCGTGCCTGCCTTGTGTCGAATCCTAGCGCGAAACCGCGCATCCGCCGAGGAAGCGGACCCTTGAAATCCCTTGTTTCCCAAGGATTTGAAAAATTTTTCTTTTCATCGAGTTTTTTTTTGACAGGGTGTCCGGTTCTGCTAAGGTCCGCCCGCTCTTCCCCACAGCACGACAGGGGTGCCGCGTCTAGTCTCGCTTTTTTTGAGACCGGTCGCGGTGTTTTTGTCGGATCGAAGGCAGGGTCTCTCATCCACCGCTCGCGTAGCTCAGGGGTAGAGCGCATCCTTGGTAAGGATGAGGTCGAGGGTTCAATTCCCCCCGCGAGCTCCAGAGCAATCACTTATCATCCCAACCGTCTCCACCAGAAAAACAACCACCATGGCAAAAGAAGCATTCAAGCGCAATAAACCCCACGTCAATATCGGCACCATCGGCCACGTGGACCACGGCAAAACCACCCTCACCGCAGCCATCACCAATACGCTCTCTGACAAGGGGCTGGCCAAAAGAACCAGCTACGCGGACATCGACGCGGCTCCCGAGGAGCGTGAACGTGGCATCACCATCAACACCGCCCACGTGGAATACGAGACCGTCAAGCGCCACTACGCGCATGTGGACTGTCCAGGCCACGCCGACTACGTGAAGAACATGATCACCGGTGCCGCCCAGATGGACGGCGCGATCCTGGTGGTTTCGGCTGCGGACGGTCCGATGCCGCAAACCCGCGAGCACATCCTGCTGGCCCGCCAGGTTGGCGTGCCCGCCCTCGTCGTTTACATGAACAAGGTGGACCTCGTGGATGACGCCGAACTCATCGAACTCGTCGAAATGGAAGTGCGCGACCTGCTTTCCGTGTACGAATATCCGGGCGACGAGATCCCGATCGTCAAGGGTTCGGC
>JAPLUJ010000447.1 GCA_026397695.1 Verrucomicrobiota bacterium
CCTCCGCGGTTTGGGCAGCAGTGAGCGGGATTACTCTAACAAACGATACAACGCGGACGGCAGTTATGTCTATATCCGCAGCGACCTGGCCCACACCCGCGACCTCAAGGGCGGCTCGCAGGTTTTCGGAAAAATCCAGGGCCAGCTCGCCAGCCAGCCGCTCGTCAACGGCGAGCAATTCGCCGGGGGTGGACTCGACAGTGCCCGCGGCTACCTCGAAGGCACGGCGCTCGGTGACAACGCGATCTTTGGCACCGTGGAATACCGCAGCCCGTCGCTGATCGGCGTGCCTAACAAGGAAGGCCCGCGCGCAGCGGAATGGCGGTTCCATGTGTTTGCCGACGCCGGATTGCTGGGCATTTACGACCCGCTGCCCGGCCAACAACAGCACTTCGGCTTCGCCAGCGCCGGTGCCGGCACACGCTTCAAGGTCTGGCACCATTACAACGGCTCGCTGGATGTCGCCGTGCCGCTCATCAACCAGATAGACGCACAAGCAGGTGACGTCCGGGTCACTGTCCGCGGCTGGGCCGATTTCTAACAATACTGCCCCATCCCCCTCACATGACGAACCATTCATCAATCATACTCCTCGGCGGTTTGGCCATTGCCCTTGGTGGCGTACTGCAGGCCGAGGATGCCTGGTGGAATCCCGCTTGGACGCAACGCCAGAAAATCACCCTCGACACTGGAACCGGAGCCGCCGCCCTGAGCGAATCCGCAGGCAGCGCCACCGTGCTGGTCCGCCTGTCCGACGGGAATTTCCAGTTCGCCGGCGCCCGCGAGGACGGCAGCGACCTGCGCTTTATCGCCGCCGATGGCAAGACCGTGTTGGCGCACCAGATCGAGCGCTATGACAACCTCCTCAACGAAGCGTTCGTCTGGGTCAGGCTGCCCGAGGTGAAACCCGTGGCCAAGGAATCCTTCCACGTTTATTTCGGCAATGCGGACGCCGCCATGCCCGCGCCTAACAAACCCGCCGAGGCCTTCGACGCGGACACCGCGCTTGTCTATCACTTCGCGGAACGCGCCAGCGCCCCGGTGGATGCCACCGCCAACGGCAACAATGCGGCAGGCTCCGGCGCCACCGCCGGGGACTCGATCATCGGCAGCGGACTCAGGTTGTTAGGTTCCGCGCCAATCAGCATCCCGGATTCCAAGTCGCTCGAATGGAAATCAGGCCAAGCCCTGACGATTGCCGCCTGGATCAAACCCGGCGCACCGCTCGCTGCGGGCACCTGGAGTCACCTCGCACTCGTTGCCGAGGGAAAAACCCTGCGCCTTTTCCTCAACGGCATGCCCTATGCCAGCATTGACGGGCAACTCCCCGCTCTCAGCACTCCGATCATGCTCGGCGGTCTTGCCACCGAGGCCTCCGGCACCAGCCTGTTCACCGGCGACCTCGACGAGTTTTCCATCTCCGCCATCGCCCGCTCCACCGCTTGGATCCAACTCGCAGCAGTCAACCAAGGCAACAACGAGGCCGCCCAACGCGTGCTCTCGTTAGGCACGCTGGAGGGCGAGGGCACCGAGGAGCAAAGCAAATTCATGGAGCACCTGTCGCTCTTCCGCGACATCGCCGGCAACATGATGTTCGACGGCTGGATCGCGGTCGGCATCTGCGCCGTCATGATCGTCATCGGCTGGACCGTCGCGATCCGCAAGTTCATCTATCTGAACTCGATCGAGAAAGGCACCAAGGTTTTTCTCAAGCGGTGGCAATCCCTCTCCACCGATCTTACCGCGCTCGACCCGGACGACACTTCCAGCGTCAGCAGCCTCGGCGGCCAGATCGATCCCGCCGACCAGGGGCCTGATCGAAAAGTCCCCGTTGTTCCATATCTATCAGATAGGATCCGAGGAAATCCGCCATCGTCTCGACAAGGACAACAACCGCGTCCAGGGACTCGCCGGTCGTTCCATCCAGGCCATCCGCGCCAGCCTCGATGCCGGGCTCGTCCATGAAAGCCACCGGCTCTCCGACGGCCTCGTTTACCTCACCATCAGCATCGCCGGCGGCCCCTATGTCGGCCTGTTAGGAACCGTGGTCGGCGTCATGATCACCTTCGCCATCATCGCCCGATCCGGCGAGGTCAACGTCAACTCGATTGCGCCCGGCATCGCCTCCGCGCTGCTCGCCACCGTCGTCGGACTGGTCGTGGCGATTCCCGCGCTCTTCATCTACAGCTACCTCAACGGCCGCATCAAGAACTCGCTGGCCCTGATGCAGGTCTTCATCGACGAGTTCGTGGCCAAGATGGCCGAGTTCTACCGCCCGGCGCAGGAATCCGATCCAACCAACACCCCCCAATGAAAATCATAATTCACATAAGTCCCATAAGTCCCATAAGTCCTATAACTCCCATTTGTCCTATAAGACCTATAAGACCTATAAGACCTATAAGACCTATGGGACCTATGGGACTAATAGGACTAATAGGATAGACAAGCCCACTCACAAACCACCCCACTCCCCATGGCCTCCGCCGACGAAAAAAACTTCGATGACATCAACGTCACACCGATGGTGGACCTGTATCTGGTGTTGCTGCTCATTTTCATCATCATGACCACCGCCAGCGTGCAGGGCGTCAAGGTCAACCTGCCGAGCGCCAGCAAGGCATCTTCGCCCAAACTCGAAGCGCCCAAAACCCAGGCCATCACCATCGACTCCGAGGGCCGGATCCGCCTCAACACGCTGCCCGTCACCCTCGCCGAATTGGAAAGCAAGCTCGGCCAGATCAAGGCCGCCATCCCCGAGGTGCCCGTCGTCGTGCGCGGCGACCGCCAGAGCCAATACCAGGGCATCATGGACGTGCTCGACGTGCTGGGCCGCCTCGGCATCAACCAGATCGGCCTCGCCACCCAGCCCGCGCCGGGCGGAAAATAACCATTCCATCAATCCGCATCACAGACAAATGAAAACGATCCCATCTTCCAGTCCTAACAAGAGCCGCTACATCATCGTGGGCATGCTTGCCTTGGTGTTGGCGGGAGGCGTGGCTTCCTTCCTCAAGGCCACCGGCAAACGCGGCAACTCGATGCTGAAAAAGACCGACATCGTCACCATCACCCTGCCGCCGCCGCCGCCATTGCCGCCCCCACCACCCCCGCCGCCCCCCCCGCCGCAGACCAAGGAACCCGAAATGGTCGAGCAGCACCCCGTCGATCAAATCGAGGAACCGCTGGAAACTCCGGCGGAAGCGCCCGTGGACCTCGGGCTGTCCACCAATATCGCGGGCAACGGACCCGACATGGGCCTGCGTGCCGGCAGTGGCGGTGGCGGCAATCGCAACACCATCGGAACCGGTCGCCGCGCGGGCAAGTGGGATCACTATGCCGTCACGGTGCAAAACACCATCGCCGAAACCCTGCGGCGCACCGCCGACGTGCGCACCGCCTCCTTCACCCTCAAGGTGCGCGTCTGGGCCGATGCCAATGGCAGGATTACCCGTGCCAATCTCATGGGAAGTTCCGGCGTCCCCGCCGTGGATCAAGCCATCAAAAGCCAGGCGCTCACCGGCCTGCAACTGCCCGCGCCGCCACCCTCCGACA
>JAPLUJ010000597.1 GCA_026397695.1 Verrucomicrobiota bacterium
CCAAGGCCTTTTTCCGGTTGGCGGTTACGCAGCAGTAGGGTTGCGTGTAATAGAACTTCTTTGAGGCGGCCACCGGCCCGGCCCTGGTCTTTATACACAAATCCGGGGCCGTGTTTCGAGGGCTCCAGGCGGAGTTGAAATGTTAGACACAGGCGTTTGAAAGGTGTGCGTGCTCTGGGATTGGCGCGACGGACGCGCACGACCCAAGGATTTGGCCGCCCGCAGCTTTCTTCTCAAGCTGGAGCAGCGGGGCTGGATTGCCCTGCCACCCTTGAGGGTAGCTTTCCGCTCTACCGCGACACGCAAGCAGCGCCCCATCGAACAAAAAGAAAGCTACCGCTGGGTGGAAGGTTATCACAAAACCCTGTAACTTGCCCGCCAATTGCCGCAATGCGAAGTGTTTTGCATCAGTGATCGCGAAGGGGATATTTTCGAGGTTTACCTGAGACGCTGGGACATCGAGGTGTTTCACCGGGTTCTGAAAACCGGGTGCCGGGTGGAGAGCATCCAACTCAAGACCGGTCAGGTGCTCATCAATGCCGTGATGATCCATGCGGTGATCGCCTGGCGGATTCTCTATCTCACGCATCTGGGCCGGCAGTGCCCTGACATACCATGTGGATGTGTGTTTGAAGAGGCGGAATGGAGATCGGCGTGTGCCGTGGTGAAACGCCGCAACAGCCATCACTAACAGCTTGCGCCGCTCTCCTATTTGTGTATAAAGACCAGGGTCCGGCCACCGGCTCTTGCAACGGCTTTCACTCCAAAGCAATTTGCTAGCAGTTGCAGCCGTCTCTCTGGCTCTGCAATCGGCCCCGGAGACGCCGGATGAAATCTCCAGGCAGATTCTCGCGCCGTTGCTCGATCATGTGAAGGTGGCGACGCTCAAGGGCGACCTTCAGTTCGTTTCCCGCGCCGGTGGCGATGACGGTTCTGGTCTCTAAGGATTCGGATCCCGCCAACATCAGGAACGAGCCATCGGCCCGACGCTTGACGGATTCCACGCGGGTCCGGTGGATGCGCGCGCCGAATTTTTCAGCCTGCGCCTGCATTTGCATCACCCCCCCCCTGACAAAAAGCAATTTCTAGCAGTCGTAGAGGTCGTCACCGGATCCAAAGAGGTCGTCACCGGATCCAAAGAGGTCGTCACCGGATTCAAACGGGGCGTCCCCTACCACGGGGAAGGAGTCTCCTGAATCGGCGAGTGCGTTGTCAGGCCCAAAGAGCGCCTCGCCGGCTTTCCCGGTCGCAAACATGAAAGCGGCCTCGTGACCAATGCCGGAACTCTCGACCATGCGCCAGTTGAAGACCCAGTCATGTTCTTTGGCGAGTTTTCGCGCCGCGTCAAAACAGGCGTGGCCACGCTCGAGGCGGCTGGCACCCTGCTCCATCCCTTCGGAACTCGTGTCGAAATACGCATCCGCCACGCAGTCGCCCGTGCCAAGGTGAAGCGTCAGTGGGGCGGCGAGGTAGTGGCGCATGGCCGCGTCATTGCTCAGTTCCTCTGGCAGGCCGCCAAACCCATAGCCGAATTGTCGGTTCCTGTCAGGAAAGAGGGTTGAGCCGGGATTCGCGGCCACGATGCGCACCGCCTCAATCGGCAGAAAGGCTGCAAGCCGCATGAGAAACTGCGCACCTGCCGAGTGACCCATGAGGTAATAGGGCAGATCCGGATTGCACTCGCTCTCGCGGATGTATGCGACAATTTGCGGAATGAGGGTGCAGCTCCAGGTTTCGGACGGTTGCGCATTGCCATCCTTGTCGAGCAGGCCGATGCGTTGGTAGCGTGAGCTTGGGAAGCGCTCCTCGTCTAACAGCGGCGCGACGACGAGGACCCCATGGCGTTCGGCCAGAGTGATGGCGTAGTCGCGGTATTCCTTCGCGTTGCGCTGCACGCCGTGGCAGACGACGAGCAGCGGGCCACCCTTGTAGGTCGGCGGCTTGTAGGTGAAGAGCGTGATGGGCTCGGCACCATTGGGAAACTCAACCATGGCGGAACCCGCCGACAAGGGGGCGGCCCGCAGCGCATGCACCATGACGAGGACCAGAGCGGCAGAGAGCAGGGGGGGTGGTGAAAGCATCGCGCCAAGATCGACGGGGTTTCCCGTTCGTCAAGCATTGGGCGGAAGATTTCAGGATTTTTTTGTACCACTGGAGGAGCGCCGCCCATCGGTCACCGCGGCCGGGCTGTTCAATCACCGCATACCGGGGTTGGCAGGAGTGCATTCATTCGTCATCTTTCCAAGCTCATCCCTGAATC
>JAPLUJ010000155.1:0-1204 GCA_026397695.1 Verrucomicrobiota bacterium
GCAATGTGGTCCGCATTCGCCAGTTTTACCTCGCTCACCCAAAAGGTGCGACGCTGTCGCACCTTTTGAGCTGGTCGCACATCGTGGAGCTTTTGAAGATCGAAGACCCGCTGGAGCGCAGCTTTTATAGGTAACAGCCAGCTCTTCGTCCAGAAATACCAACTCTACCTCCCCGACCGCGAAGAACTCCGCCGCGAACTGGAACTCACCCTCCAAATCGCAGATCGCGCCAATCCTGAAGACGGCTGAACGCGGGCTCCCGACGGCACGGCCCGGAAAAGAAATCGGCCAGTCCGGCAAAATCCGGCTTCCCTCTCAAGTGCCGTTAGGCTGGAATGCGGCTGGAAATCTGAGCCGACGCCAAACGCGGCTTCCGCGACCGCCGCCAGCAACCAAATGCTGGCACCACAAAGGAGAACAAAGCATGAGTAGCAGCGACCTCATCACAGACGACGGCTACATCCTTATGGGCGACGAGGTTTCCCAACGCACCCGGCAGGCATTGCTAGAAGGCCTGCGGGATCGGATCACCAAAACGCTTGACGCCAGCGCCGAGGACGAAAAGGAAAAGAACGACTTCCTGTCCGGCGCTCCCGCCATCGTGGAAGCCCTTCGCAAAGGTCAAATCGAGTGCCGCGTGTATGCAAAGCGCAAGTTCCATGCCAAGGCTTACATCACGCATCCGCGAGTCGCGGTGATCGGCTCCATCGCCCTCGTCGGTTCCAGCAACTTCACCATTCCCGGCCTGACGCAGAACATCGAACTCAACATCCAGGTCAAAGGTGCCGGTGACGTTGCCCAACTTCAGGAATGGTTCGAGGCGCATTGGGATCAAGGTGAGGACATCACACCCGACATCATCCGCGTCATCGAGCGGCAGATTGCCGAATACACGCCGTTCCAGGTTTACGCCAAGGCACTGCAAGAACTCTTCAAGAGCCACGAAATGCCTGTTTCGGCTTGGGAGGAAACCCAGTCTAAGATGTATCCCCATCTCGATCTCTATCAAAAAGAGGCTTACCATTCGTTGCTCAAGATTTCCCGCCAGCATCGGGGCGCGCTGCTTTGCGACGGCGTCGGTCTTGGCAAAACCTTCGTGGGATTACTGCTCATCGAACGGCTGATTCACGACCGCAAGAAAGTCGTCCTCGTGGTGCCCAAGTCCGGGCGCATCGCTGTGTGGGAGCGCAACCTGCGAAAATAC
>JAPLUJ010000155.1:1213-14148 GCA_026397695.1 Verrucomicrobiota bacterium
GCGAAAATACCTCCCGCATCTTTTCAAGGGCTTCAGCAATCTGCGCATCTTCAATCACACCGATCTGATGCGCGGCGGGGAATTTCCCGAGGAGATCGCGCGCATGAAGGAACAGGCCGATGTGATCATCATTGACGAAGCCCATCATTTCCGCAACCGCGGCCTCGCCAACACCGCTGATGGTGAAATCCGCTCGCGCTATTGGAAACTCTACGACCTTGCGCAGGACAAGACCGTGTTCCACCTAACCGCCACGCCGGTCAACAACCACCTGACCGACTTCCAGCACATGATCGAAATCTTCTCGCGAGTCGAAAACCCCGGCGCGTTCTCGACCACGCTGGGCATTCACGGCCTGCCAGCGTATTTCCAGAAGCTTGAAAAGCAGTTGCTCCAAATCGTTTCTAACAAAGGGATGGGAGAGCTGTTCGACTATAACCAAGTAGAAATAGAACCGCTGCTTTTCGAGGATAAGCTTTTCCGCGAGTTGGTGGTCCAGCGCAGCCGCGCCTACGTCACGCTGAGTCAGCAGCAGATGGGTTCGTCCGTGGCTCTATTCCCCGTGAAGGAACCTCCAAAAGTTGTTCCTTATTCCGTCAAGAAAACCTACGGCCACCTTTTGGGAAAAATCGAAAAGGCCTTCGCTTACGGCAAACCCCTCTTCGCCCTCGCGCTCTACGACCCCCTGGCCTATTGGAAAGGCGACCCCACCACCCTCGACCAGTTCGATGTGAACCGGCAAAAGCAGGTTGTCCGGCTCATCCGCATCCTGTTCCTCAAGCGCTTCGAGAGTTCCATCGTCGCCTTTGAGTCATCCTGCCAGACGCTGCTGGTGAAGCTGCTGGCCTTCCTTCGTGTGAACATCGACCCGCACAACCCGACCGAAGTGCGCCGACTCGAAAAGTGGGAAGCGCAAAATGATGAACTCCTCGACCACGTCCGCGCCCGCCGGGGTGAATTCCAAGACGAGGAGACATCCGAGGAGAATGAACTCGGCGAAGAGTTCATGGAGGACTTCACGCCCATCACACGCGCCGATTTCAAGATGGATGAAATTTTCGATGAAACTTATAGCGACCTCGAAACCGTTGTGGATTTCCTCGAAGAGATGCAGCGCCTGGCCCCATCCCATGACGACAAGCTCAAGTCCCTTGTGAAGTTGCTCAACAAGGATGCCGTGCTCAAGAAGCACAAGGTCATCATCTTCACCGAGTTCATGACCACCGCCCGCTACCTCAAGAAGCAACTCCACACGGCTGGCATCAAGGGTGTGGATGAAATCGACAGCAGCAGCAAGCGCGACCGCGCCGATGTGATTCAGGAGTTCGCCCCATACTATAACGACAGCACCAGCGAAAAACTCGCCTCCAGCGGGCGCGCTGAAATCCGCGTGCTCATCTCCACCGATGTTCTATCCGAAGGCTTGAACCTACAGGATGCCACGCGCATCATCAATTACGACCTCCATTGGAATCCCGTACGCCTCATGCAACGCATCGGACGTGTGGATCGTCGCATGAATCCCGCCATCGAGCGGCAATTGATAGAGGACCACCCGGAGTTGGCACCTCTGCGCGGCAAGGTGGCCTACTGGAATTTTCTTCCCCCCGACGACCTGGAGAACCTTCTGCGCCTCTATTCCCGCGTCGCTTTCAAGACTCTCCGTATTTCCAAAGTCTTCGGCATCGAGGGCAAACAGTTGCTCACGCCCAAGGATGACTTCGACGCCCTGCGCGATTTCACCCACACCTACGAAGGCGAGGCCACCCCGGTTGAGCAGCTCCACCTCGAATACCAAAAGCTGATCCGCGACAACCCCGCTCTGGAGCCGTTTCTCAACTCCGTCCCGCTCCGTCTCTTCAGCGGCAAGGAGCACCTCCAGCCCGGCACACGCGCCGTCTTCTTCTGCTACCGCCTGCCCGCCGAGGACAAAACCCTGCCACCCGAACTGGCTTGGGAAGGCGAAGCCGGTCGTACGGGTTGGTATCTTTACGACCTTGCCAGCGATCAGATTGCCGAGGATGCCCCCCGTATCGCCGAAGTCATCCGCAGCACGCTGGAGACACCCCGGCGCCTCGCCATTGAGCCTGCCACGCTTCGCGACCTGCGTATCAAGATCGAGAAGCATATCAAAAACACCTACCTCAAACAGATCCAGGCACCCGTCGGCGTCAAGCCGGTCCTCAAGTGCTGGATGGAAATCAACTGATCCATGGAAACGAAAATCGCCCTGTTCCAGAAAAAGGAAATCCGCAAGACCCTCCATGAAAACGAATGGTGGTTCGTCATCACCGATGTCGTCGCCGCACTCACCGGTGCGGTGAATCCAGCGGACTATCTCAAAGAAATGCGGTCGCGCGATGCGGGCCTGGCCGAGGCCTTCAAAGGGAGGGGGCAATTTGCCACCCCCCTTTCCGGGGCGTCCAAAGGGGAGGGACAAGTTGTCCCCCCCCTTGCCCTCGAATTTGACACCGCCGGAGGACGGCAGGCGATCCAATGTTGGAACACGGAGGGTATCTTCCGCCTGATCCAGTCCATTCCCAGCCCGAAAGCCGAGCCCTTCAAACGCTGGTTGGCCAAGGTCGGCTACGAACGCATACAGGAAATCGAAAACCCGGAACTCGCCACCCAGCGCACCCGTGCGCTTTACATGGCGAAAGGATATTCCGACGATTGGATTGAAAAGCGGATGCGCTCCATCGCCATCCGCGACGAACTCACCGGAGAGTGGAATAAGCGCGGCGTGAAGGAGCAGCGCGACTACGCCATCCTCACTGCGGAAATTTCCAAGGCCGCCTTCGGCCTGACCCCGGCGGAATACACCAGACTCAAGGGCCTCAAGCGCGAGAACCTCCGCGACCACATGACAGATCTGGAACTGCTCTTCTCCATGCTCGGCGAGGCCGCCACCACCGAGATCGCCCGCACCAAAGACGCCCAAGGGGTTCCTGAAAACAAGCGGGCAGCCAAGGAAGGCGGCACCGTCGCCGGCAGTGCGCGGCGCGATCTCGAACAGAAAAGCGGCCGCAAGGTCGTCACCGGAGAGAACTTCCTCAGCCTCACCCAAGCCGCGAAAAAGGCCGCACATCTCAAAGGGAAATAACCGCACATGCCCCACTCCCACACCGAACGCCTTCGGAGCATCAAAACCCTACCGTCCCTCGTCGCTTATCTCCGCGACGAACTCGATTGGCCGATCGAGGCGGGCGATGCCGAGGACATCACGTTCGACTACGATCCGTCCGAGCTTGGGATCGACCAGAAGTCCGCCGTCCGCATCAAGGAGATCAAGCAACTCCGCCCGCTCACCGGAAATCAGCCGTGGGGCATTTTCTTCGTGAACTTTGAGAAAAAGCGGCTCCCCATCGTCACCATGCGGGTCATTCTCCGCTCGCTCGTCTTAAAGAAGCGCACTGCTTCTAAAGCAGCAGAGCGGCACGCATGGCAGCCCAGTGACCTGCTCTTCATCTCAGCCTACGGCGAAGAAAGCGACCGTGCCATTACCTTCGCCCACTTTGTGGAAAATCCCGGAACCCACTGCGCCGAACTCCGCGTTCTCGGATGACCTGCATCGCCCACACCGGCGCGATGCGGTAGGCGCGGCCATGGAAGCGCCAGACGCCGCGCACGTCGCGGGTGGAATCGGGCAGCGGGTCAGCGGCCCAGACGACCCCGGCATTGAAGTCGGCCTTGGTATTGGTGCCTCATCCGCCACCGCTTCGTCATCACCAAATCTGACGAGCTTGCCGACGCCCTTGCCGTGCTCGCACGCCGCCTCCGTGCCCGCATCCGCACCATCCTCCGCTCCGAAGATGGCTTCGGTGAAATCCGCAAACTCCAGCAAGCCTTCCGCGCCAGTCTCATTCATGACCTCGATGACGATGGCTTCGCCGATATGTTCGCACAGACTGTCACCTACGGTCTTTTCTCCGTCTCAGTCCGCCGCACCGTTCCCGGCGAGGGCTCCGCCGTGATCGATGACGATGCGGCGGAAGCCGAAGCGCTGGTGGGCGCGGTGGATGATCCCGGCCAACTCGCCCGCAGTGCGGCCCTTGACCTGCATCGCCCACACCGGCGCGATGCGGTAGGCGCGGCCATGGAAGCGCCAGACGCCGCGCACGTCGCGGGTGGAATCGGGCAGCGGGTCAGCGGCCCAGACGACCCCGGCATTGAAGTCGGCCTTGGTATTGGTGCCGGGCAGCGGGTCAGCGGCCCAGACGACCCCGGCATTGAAGTCGGCCTTGGTATTGGTGCTCCCGGCGGTGTCCCAGCCGAAGCCGAAGACGGAATTTTCCGCAACCCTGCGGGCGAGCACCGGGGATTTGAGCGTGCAGCAGGCGGACAAATCCTTGGCATCATACCAATCCTCGGTGCCGTGTTCCCAGACGCCCTCCCACATTTGGCGGAAGCGGGCGCGGCCCATGGTGAGCCTGGCGCGGCGTATCATGCTGTCCGGGCGGTAGTCTTTCTGATAGGCGGGCGACCAGTCGCGGTAGGACGAGGTGATGATGGCGTGATGCTGGCTGCCGTCACGGATGGGTGAAGAGAAAGAACGGAGCTCAGGCATTCCTGCCTGAGTTTCCTGCCTGAGTCTTTTCTCTCAAGACGGGGTTTCACCGTGGCGGGGGGTCGGTGGAAGAGATTGAGGATTGTGGATTGAGGATTGTGGATTGAAGAGGAAGAGAACATCGAACATTGAACATTGAACATTGAACGAGGGGCGGAAAAGAGGGGGTTTCACTGTGGCGGGGGGTTGTCAAGATGGGTTCCAGACGGGCATGGCCCGGAAAAGAAATCTGCCAGTCCGGCAAAATCCGGCTTCCCTCTCAGGTGCCGTTAGGCTGGAATGCGGGTAGAAATCTGCTTCCACTAACGGCATCACCCGAACCCTCACTCATGGACCAAGCCCAACTCAACTGGCTCACCAATTTCATTTGGGGCATCGCCGACGACACCCTCCGCGACGTTTTCGTCCGGGGTAAATACCGCGATGTCATCCTGCCGATGACCGTGCTGCGCCGCCTCGACGCGGTGCTGGAGCCGACGAAGCAGGCTGTCATGGAAATGAAGGCCGCCCTCGACAAGGAGCAGATCACCCATCAGGACGACGCCCTCCGCTCCGCAGCAGGCCAGGCGTTCTACAACACCTCGCCGTTCCTACTCCGCGACCTCAAGTCCCGCGCCACCCAGCAGAAGCTCCGGGACGACTTCGATGCCTACCTCGATGGTTTCTCCCCCAACGTGCAGGATATCCTGACCAACTTTGAGTCGAGGAACTGGTCCGCCGCTTCAACGAGGACAACAACGAGGAGGCTGGCGAACACTGGACGCCCCGCGACGCCGTCCGCCTCATGGCCAATTTGATGTTCCTGCCCGTGGCCGACAGGATCGAGTCAGGCACCTACCTGCTCTACGATTGCGCCTGCGGCACCGGCGGCATGTTGACCGTGGCCGAGGAAACCCTGAAGCAGATCGCCAAGGACCACGGCAAGCAGGTGGCCACCCACCTCTACGGCCAGGAAATCAACGGCGAGACCTACGCCATCTGCAAGGCCGACCTCCTGCTCAAGGGCGATGGCGATGCGGCGGACAACATCGTCGGCGGCCCGGAACACTCCACGCTGTCTAACGACGCCTTCCGCTCCCGCGAGTTCGACTTCATGCTCGCCAATCCACCCTACGGCAAGAGCTGGAAAAGCGATCTGGAACGCATGGGCGGCAAGGCGGAATTGCGCGATCCCCGCTTCCGCGTGATGCACGATGGCGAGGAACTCTCCCTCATCACCCGCTCCAGCGACGGCCAGATGCTCTTTCTGGCCAATATGCTGAGCAAGATGAAGCACGGCACGCCGCTCGGCAGCCGCATCGCGGAAGTCCACAACGGCTCCTCCCTCTTCACCGGCGACGCCGGCCAGGGCGAAAGCAACATCCGCCGATGGATCATCGAGAGCGACTGGCTGGAGGCCATCGTCGCTCTACCGCTGAACATGTTCTACAACACCGGCATCGCCACCTACGTCTGGGTGCTGTCAAACCGGAAACCCAAACAGCGCGAAGGCCAAGTCCAGCTCATCGACGCCACCCAATGGTTCAAGCCGCTGCGCAAGAACATGGGGAAAAAGAACTGCGAACTCGCCCCTGAGGACATCCAGTGCATCTGCCAAACCTTCCTCGCCTTCGAGGAAACGCCACAGTCGAAGATCTTTCAGAACGCCGCCTTCGGTTATTGGAAGGTGAAGGTCGAGCGCCCGCTCCGCCTCCACAGCCAGCTCACCCTTCCGCGCATCGAGTCCCTGCGCTTCGCTTCCGGCGATGAGGAAATCCGTGCCGTGCTCTACGACGAACTCGGCGATGCCCTTGTTGAAAAACCGGCCTCCGTCCGCAAGCAACTGGAAAAACTCCTCGATGATTGGGGCAGCGCGGACACCGCCGATGACGACGAGGAAAATGAAGGTGCCGCCAAAAAATCCCTGCCGGATAAGAAGAAAAAGAAACTCCTCGATGCGGACACCTGGAAACGCGACGCCTTCCTCGTCGAGACCGCCACCCGGCTGCGTGTGGAACTCGGCGGTGACCTCTTCGAGGATCACAACGTATTCCTCGCAAAACTCTCCGATGCCCTAACAACCCTCGGCATCAAGCTCTCCGCTTCCGACCACAAGCTCATCGTCAACGCCGTGAGTTGGCGCGACGAGAATGCCCCGCCCGTCATCAAGAAAATCCACAGGGGGAGGGCGGGCGTCTCGCCTGCCGGGAAGGGCATCCTGCCCGACCCTCTCAGGGGTCTCTATGAAGCCAAGATCGACGGCAAGACCTGCGTCGTCGAATACGAGCCCGACAGCGAACTCCGCGACTACGAGCAAATCCCGCTGCTGGAGGAAGGCGGCATCGAGGCCTTCATCCCATTTCTATCAGCCGCCCCAGCTCCGCACCCTAGCCCAGATCAGTGCCGACATCCTCGCGCTGGAGCATGAGACCGAAGGTCTGCTCCAGGAAATCACGAAAGGAGCCACGGCATGAAAAAGGAGAAGAACCAAATTGTCGCACCACCGGTGCGACTATCGCCGCAGGTTGCAGAGGATAGCGCCTTCACCGAAGCGCTCGAACTCATCCAATCCGCCAAACAGCGGGCGTATCAGGCGGTCAATACCGAACTGGTCACGCTTTACTGGCAGGTGGGCGAATACATCAGCCGCAAGCTGGAGTCCGCCGAGTGGGGCGATAAGGTGGTCGATGATCTGGCACGCTTCCTAGCCCGAACGCAGCCGGGCCTCAGGGGATTTACCCGGCCCAATCTGTTCAGAATGCGCCAGTTTTACGAGGCTTACAGAAATGACGCAATTGTCTCGGCACTGCTGAGACAATTGCCGTGGACTCATCATTTGGCCATCCTGAGCCGCGCCAAGATGGATGAGGAACGCGAGTTTTACGTCCGTTTGGCCATCCGGGAAAAGTGGTCCAGCCGGGAACTCGAACGCCAACTCCGAACCGCCCGTTTCGAGCGCACCGTCCTCCATCCCATAAAAGTCTCGCCACTGGTGAGAGAATCTCACCCAGAGGCGCTCCCTCGAATTCCTGGGCCTGCCCTCCGAGCACTCCGAAGCCGACCTCCACGGCGCACTGCTGCGCAATCTGGGCCGCTTCATCACTGAGTTGGGGCGCGACTTCTGCTTCGTCGGCTCCCAACACCCGGTGCAGGTCGGCGGGCAGGATTTCGCACTCGACTTGTTGTTCTTCCACCGTGCCATGAACTGCCTTGTTGCCCTCGAACTCAAGATCCGCGAGTTCCGCCCGGAGGACCTCGGCAAGCTCAACTTCTATCTCGAAGCGCTCGACCGCGACCACCGCAAGGCCCACGAAAACCCCGCCATCGGTCTTCTCCTCTGCGCCACCAAGGATGCGGAAGTCGTCGAGTATTGCCTCAGCCGATCCCTCTCCCCGGCCATGATCGCCGAGTATGAAACCATGCTGCCTGACAAAAACCTGCTCCGTGCCAAACTCCATGAGTTCTATCAAGGAGCCGGAAACATCAAAGCCAGCACGGAGGACGAAACTGCCATGAAATCTCCGAATTTAGACTCATTGCGTCTAATTTCGATTTGTGACGCAGCGCGTCACGAATCGAGCCGGCGATGTGCCTCACAGCCCGCGCACGAAATCGCGAAAGGAGCCACGCCATGAGCCATCTCTTCAAAGCCCCAACGGGGCGACCTCATGCCAGCCCAGGGCAACGCCCTGGGTTTGACGCCAAACACACCATGCAAGCCCTGAAAAGGCGGCCTAACCGGCGACGCGGACGGCGTTCGGTGGTACGGGCGATTTGGTCCGCCCTTACAGGGCTTGAATCATCTAACACCGTTGACCCAGGGCGTTGCCCTGGGCTGGCATGGCACTGCCCCGTTGGGGCGCAGAAAGGAGGCCGGAAATGATAGAGGGTCTCAAGCCGTATGCGGATTACAAGGAGTCGGGGCATCGCTGGCTTGGAAGCGTTCCCAAACATTGGTCTGTCCTGCCGAACCGTGCGCTCTTCGATGAGATCAAAGACCGCAATCACCCGAAGGAGGAAATGCTGTCCGTAACGATCACGCGGGGAATCGTGCGCCAGAAAGTGCTGCTAGACGGCTCATCGAAGAAGGACAGCTCTAACCTCAACAAAGGAGCCTACAAACTCGTTCAGCCCCACGACATCGCCTACAACAAGATGCGGGCATGGCAGGGAGCACTGGGCGCTTCGAGTCTGCGCGGCATCATCAGCCCCGCCTATGTGGTGATGCGCCCGAGAACGGAAGCGAACGCGTTATTTTATCACCACCTCTACCGCACGCCGTCATTTGCAAAGGAGGCGGAGCGCTGGTCATACGGCATCACGTCGGACATGTGGAGCCTGCGTCCCGAACATTTCAAAGTCATCGGCTCAGTGCTCCCGCCGCCCGACGAACAAGCGGCCATCGTGCGGTTTCTGGACCACGCGAACCGCAAGATCGACGGCTTCATCCGCGCCAAGCGCAAGCTGATTGGGCTGCTGAACGAGCAGAAGCAGGCCATCATCGACCGCGCTGTGACGGGAAAGGATGAAGTCAAAAGGATGAAGGATGAGGATGGAAATTCAACCTTCATCCTTCAACCTTCATCCTTGCCCAAAAAGCCCTCCGGCATCCCCTGGCTCGGCGACATTCCGATGCATTGGGGAGTTTGGCGAATCAGCCGCTTTGCCAAAGTCGGCAACGGTTCGACTCCGTCGCGTAGCAACATGGGATTCTGGAGCGGCGGGAACTACCCGTGGCTGAACAGTTCCCATGTGAACCGTGGTTTCATTGACAGCGCGGATCAGTTCGTAACCGCGTCTGCATTGCGCGAGTGCCACTTGCCCAAAGTCGCTGCTGGTAGCGTGTTGATCGCCATTACCGGTCAAGGCAAAACGCGCGGAACGTCGGCTGTTCTCGGATTTGAAGCGACGATCAATCAACACATCGCCTACATCACACCACGGGTTCCGGTCGTAACCGCGAAATATCTTCACCTCAGTTTGGTTGCTGCTTACTCTACGCTTCGCTCAATCAGTGATGACTCAGGAAGCACCAAAGGCGCACTGACCTGTGAGGACTTGAAGCGCTTCAAACTCGCGGTTCCTCCAATTGCTGAACAGGGGCGACTGGTGGAAGCCATCGCTACCGAGACCAAAGCCGCGAACACCGCCATCGCCCGCACCGAGCGGGAAATCGCGCTGATGCAGGAATATCGCACGCGCCTGACTGCCGACCTGGTGACGGGCAAGCTGGACGTGCGCGAAGCCGCCGCCAAGCTGCCGAAGGTGCAGTCGGACAGGTCTGACCCGTCGGACCAGTCAGACTACTTGTCAGACCTGTCCGACGAGTCCGATCCTGCGGAAGAAACCACTCTGGAGGAAGAATCATGAGCGATCCCGATGGTGTCCTATTGCCGCACGGCGGCTATGAAAACCTCCGCAGCTACAAGGTGGCGGAAGCGGTCTATGACGCCACGGTAGTGTTCTGCGACCGCTTCATCGAGAAGCGCTCCCGCACCCACGACCAGATGGTGCAGGCCGCACGCAGCGGCGTGCGGAACATCAGCGAGGGGAGCGGCGCTGCCGCCACCTCGCGCAAGAGCGAGATGAAGCTGACGAACGTGACCAATGTGGCCCGCGCCAGCCTCAACGATGAACTGCTCAAGGACTACAAGAGCTTTCTAATGCAGCGGGCACTGCGGGTGTGGCACAAAGATTCCCCGGAAGCACTGGCCATGCGGGAGCGACTAAAGCACGACACCGCCCCCGACCTGCCGCCCGCCCAAGCGGGGAAAGTGCGTCTAACCGGGTTGGCGGGACTATCGGATTTCGTGGGCAAGGCCCAGCCTGAACTGGCCGCCAACGCCATGCTTTGCGCCGTCAACCAGGCCGCCTACCTGGTGAAGCGCCAACTGGAAAGCCAAAGCCGGGAGTTCTTGGAAAAGGGCGGCTTCACCGAGAACCTGCACGCGGCACGCGTAAAAAAGAGGCAGTCAGACGAGTCGGACCGGTCGGACTCGTCCGACAAAGAGTCTCCTGCGTGCCCGTCCTGCCGCAAGCCCATGCGCCGCCGCACTGCCCGAAAAGGCCCCGGTGCCGGCCAGGACTTCTGGGGCTGCACTGGCTATCCGGATTGCATGGGGACGCTTGCAATAGCGGACGAGTCTGACATGTCCGACCGGTCCGACCCGTCTGACGAGGAACCCAAACCATGAAAACCGACACCACCGAGAAAGGACTCGAAACCCTGATCATGCATCACTTGACCGGCGGGAACGGTTTTTCGTCCGGTGCCTCGGGCATCGGCCCGGGAATCATCGCGAAAACCGCCGCCACTCCACACCGCCATCGCCCGCACCGCGCGGGAAATCGCGCTGATGCAGGAATACCGGACGCGCCTGACCGCCGACATTGTGACCGGCAAGTTGGACGTGCGCGAAGCCGCGGCGAAGTTGCCGGAACTACCCACCGCCGCCGCTGAATTGAGCGCCGCCGTGCTCGACGAAGGGGAGATTTTGGATGAAACTGAACCCGAGGAGAATTGAGCCATGACAGAACCCACCGACTCCATCCTGATCCATCATTTAACACCGAGGAATTTTCTATCCTTCGGGTCGGAGAACAACGGCATCGACCTCGTGGCGCTCAATGTTTTCATCGGCCCCAACGGCAGCGGCAAATCTAATCTCATCGAAGCAATCAGCCTGCTGCGTGCCGCGCCGAAGGAATTTGCGGATGTGACCCGCAAGGGCGGCGGCGTGACGGAATGGATCTGGAAAGGCGACCCTAAAGGCGTGGCTTCTGTGGACGTGGTGATCGAACACCCGCACAGCGAAATCCCACTGCGACACGTGATCGAGTTTCGTGCTGAGGCACAGCGTTTCAAATTGGTGGATGAGCGGGTGACAGAATCCATCGAACCTCCTTGGGGAGGCGATGCTATATCCTACTATCACGGACTGAAGGACGGAAAGCCGATGGTTCTCACAACGACGGGTGCCGAGAGATCTGTATCAGATGCGCTGGTTCGGCCGGACTGTTCCATAGTAGGCCAACTGTTTGATCCGTCCTCCTTTGCCGAATTGGCATCGCTTTCTCAAAACTACGAAAAGGTGCGCATCTATCGAGAATGGGCGTTCGGACGCAGTGCCGTCTTCCGCGAACCCCAGCAAGCGGACATGCGCAACAATTTCCTTGAGGATGATTTTTCCAACCTGGGTTTGTTTCTCAGCAAGCTGCGGAAAACGCCGAAAGCCAAGAAGGCGATCATCGAGAATTTGAGAAAACTGTATGACGGACTAACGGACTTCGAGGTTGTGGCCGAGGGTGGCAGCGTGCAGGTATTTTTCACGGAGGGGGATTTTGTCATCCCTGCGGCGCGGCTTTCAGACGGCACGCTGCGTTTTCTTTGTCTGCTGGCCATCCTCTGCGATCCCGAGCCGCCGCCGCTCATCTGCATCGAAGAGCCGGAACTGGGATTGCATCCGGACATTCTTCCGACGGTTGCGGACTTGCTGAAGTCCGCATCTGAACGGACCCAGATCATCGTGACGACGCACTCTGACATTCTGGTGGATGCGATGACAGATTGCCCGGAATCCGTGGTAGTCTGCGAAAAACATAAGGGCCAGACGGAGATGACACGGCTCTCGGCATCCGAGTTGGCGGTGTGGCTGGAGAAATACCGCCTGGGGCAGCTTTGGATTCAGGGACAACTGGGAGGAACCCGCTGGTGAGTGCGCATCGGTTTTGCTACATACAAGAGGATGCCCCGACTCAGTGCGTGTGGTGGACGCAACTCCGCGTTCGACGATTTCAAAACCGCCCATGGCCAAAGCAAGCAAGGCGACTACATTGCCATGCTGGTGGACAGTGAAGACCCCGTGGCAAACGTCGATAAAACATGGGAGCATCTCAAGACTCGGGACAACTGGGATAAGCCCGCCGGAGCGGCCGATGAGCAGGTTCTCCTCATGACAACATGCATGGAAACGTGGATCGTCGCAGACCGTGCCGCATTGAAAGAACATTACGGGCACAAGCTTCAAGAGAGCGCCTTGCCCCCTTTGAACGATCTGGAGAGCCGCAACCGCCACGACGTTCATGACAAGCTCGCGCATGCGACGCGGAATTGTTCCAACGCCTACGCCAAGGGGAAACGCTCCTTTGAAGTCATTGGCGTCCTTAACCCTACCGCGCTCAGTTCATTGCCTGCCTTTTCGAGGATGACGAAGGTGCTGAATAACAAACTCTAACGCCATGCCCACAGACACTAGTGTTCTGTCGCAGAAATAACTATTCATTTATGCCACCTTGCGTTTCTTGCGGTTCGTGCAGCCAGGGCTGATTTCTTCAAGCCGTTTCCGACACTTCTCAATCTTGGTCAGAATATCCTCGGCTGTGGCCGTCC
>JAPLUJ010000477.1 GCA_026397695.1 Verrucomicrobiota bacterium
TCCCTTCTTCGCCTGTCCATTGGCCTGAAGACGCGACAGGAATGTCGCGACTCCCTATTGCAGGCGCGACAGGAATGTCGCGACGCCTTGTTGCAGGCGCGACAGGAATGTCGCGACTCCTTGTTGCAGACGCGACAGGAATGTCGCGACTCCTTGTTGCAGACGCGACAGGAATGTTAGTGCCGGGTGGTGGATTTTTTCTTGGGAGACGCGGCGGATGGTTCGGCCACGATCACGGCTCTGGGGGGGGTGCCATTCTTGCCTTTGGCCTCGGCGCGCGGGATGTCGTTCACATTGGGCAGGACGCCGGGACCATCGGCGAATTGGCGTGCCTTGGGCGAGACTTTGTAGCGGGAGTCCATATCGGACTGGACGTTGCCGAGCGTACGCTCGTCGTTGACGATGGACGGCTGGATGAAGATCATGAGTTCGCTGCGGTCCTTGTTATTGGTGGTGGAGGAGAAGAGTTTGCCGAGGAACGGGATGTCGCAGAGAATCGGGATGCCGTTCTTGACCTGGTTGTTTTTGTTGGTGATCAAGCCGCCTAACACAATGGTTTCATTGTTGAGCACCGTGGCGGTGGTGAGGATTTCGCGGGTGGAAATGCGCGGTACGGTGAGATCGTTGCCGTTGCCGCCGCCACCCTGAATCGTTTGGGTGCCGTTCTGTTCGTCGCTGAGCAGGGCGATTTGCATGGTGATCTCATTGTTGGAATTCACCAGCGGAATGACCTCGAGTTTCAGCACCACATCCTGGTATTGGATTTGAGTGGATGAGTTTGTATTGCCGCCATAGCTGGTGCTGCCCGTCGGGATGGCGATGCGTTCGCCGCTCGAGATGGTGCCCTTCTGATTGTTAGAAGTGAAGATGCTGGGGCGCGAGAGCACGGTGAAATCGGTCCTCGCCTGCAGGGCTTTGAGGTAAACATGAAGGTTATCGCCGATTTTCCCATAGACCCGCAGTCCGGCACCGGCGGGTAACGTTCCCGGGTTGAATGGGTTTTGGTCCGGGACCGCCGGTTGGTAGTTAGGATCGCCGGTCACGCCCACAGCGGGAGTTCCTTTAATGATAGCATTGATGATAGGCAGGACCGGACCCATACCGCCACCGCCGCGGCCGACGACATCGCCGCCGAGACGGAGATAGTCCATGCCGAATTCCTTGCCGTCGCTGAGGGTGAGCAGGCCGATGACGGTGGAAATCATGACCTGGTCGGGTTTGACGTCGATCTGGTCGAGCAAGCGGGTGATGATTTCGAGGCCTGAGGGCGGGCCTTGGGCGACGATGGTGTTGGTGATATTGTCGGCGACGAGGAGGGTTCTGCCGACGAGCATGGACTGAGGTGCGGAGCTGATGGTTTGGGCGTTGAGGGAGCTGCCGCCACCCGACATGCCGCCGGAACCGCCGCCGCCGAAACTACCGCCGCCGCCGCCGAAACTGGAGCCGCTGGAGTTCCCGAAAACGGAGGAGGTATTGCCGCCGGAACTCCGGGAGCCCATGCCGCTTCTGTTAGAAGATTGGTTGTTGTTCCCTTGGGTGCGACTGTTTTGGCCGCCGGTGGCGGCTGATCCACCTCTGGCACCGGCACCGCCTGTCGCGCGGGAGCCACCTTCGCTGGAGGCGGAGAAGGCGCGGGTGAGCGCGTCACCGGCGATGGGGAGGAAGTCGGAAACGGAGAGGAAGCGGAGTTTGCGGCGCAGGAAGGTTTTGTCACTGGTCTGCACATCGAATTCACGGACCAGTCCTTCGACGAAGAGCAAATCGACGGGACGGCCCATGGCGAAGATGCGGTTGGTGCGGGGTTCCGGGATGATCTGGACCGGGTTGTCCTCGCCGCTGCTGATCGCGCCGGATTGGGCTGTGGATCGACCAGCGGGAGCGCCTGCCGGAGCGCCTGGCACAGGAGCGGCCACAGGGGCTGCCGGAGCATCCGCCCGTTGGATGCCGGCGGTTTTTTGGGTCGTCGCCTGGGCGGTGAGCAACTCGGTGAGGATGGCCGCGAGTTCGGTGACGTCGGCAAACTGGACTTTGATGAAGCGGGTGGCGACTTGGGACGAGGGTTTGTCGATTTCCTTTTTGAGATCGATGAGTTTGCGGATGAGCGAGGTGTTTTCGGTGATGACGACGGCGGAAGCGTTCGGGACGGCGGCGATGGAGCCGAAGGCCCCGAACTGACCGATGATCTGGGTGAAGGTGTTCACCGCCTCGGCCGGCTTGATGTAGCTGAGAGTCATCACGTAGGAAATCACGGCATCCCCTTCGGGCATGGCGTCATTTTCATTATACACCGCGACGCCGCGGCCGGGCGGGCGGATACCGCCGGTGGCAAGGGTGAGGATGTCGAGATTGGGATCCTGTTCATCCGGGACGAAGATGAAGTTTTCGATGGTGGCGGCCTTTTTGAGGAGTTCCGCGGCTTGGGCGTAAGTGAGTGGATCTTTCGGGGTGGCGTCCTGAACGAAAGAAAACTCGGCGATGCTGGCGGCGGCGGAGACGATCACGCGGCGACCGGTGTATCGCCGATAGAGTCCGGCCAGGGCGGTGCCGCTGAGTTTCGGTTCGATGATGTCCTCGACGATCTTGTTATCCCCAAGAGGGATGCCGGGTAGCAGGTCAGCGGCAGGCGAAGCCGGCTTCGTGGCCAGTTTCGAGGGCAACTTCGTGCCAGGCGCGCCAGCGGCAGGAGGCTGGGCGGCACCGGGAACGGGGACACCCGGCGGCTTGGGCGTGACGATGGGGGGCCTGACGGTGGCGGGCGGCGCGGGAGTGGGTGTTGCCACGACACCCGGGACGGCGGATGGTGCGGGAGTGGGTGGCACCACGGCACCCGGGACGGCAGGCGGCGCGGGAGTGACAGTGGTGGGCGGGATCCCGGCTGGTTGCTGGCCGGCTGCGGTAACCCAAGCGAGGAGCAGGAGAATGAGGGAACGATGGAAGAACATGGAGGATGGCTGTGGATTGCGGATGAAATGCCGGTTTAACGCCCGCCGCGTTGGACCGGACGACGGTTGGATGAGTCTTGGGGTTGGGAGGTTGGGGACGATGGGGGAACGACCCGCGGGCGCGGTTGGTGCTGCGGTTGCTGGCCGGGTTGCATGGGAGGCTGCATGCCGGGGATGGTGGCAGCGCTCGGGCCCTTGGGATTCACCTTGGCAGTGGGTGCGGCAACCAAGGTTAGGTATTTTTCATCGAAGGCGACGGTGCCGGTTTTTGACCCGGTGGAAAGGCTGACCACTGTGGCAAGGGGGTCGCCCGCTGTATAGGTGACTTCGAGAATCTTGAATTCGCCGTTCGGTTTATCCGAATCGATAATGAGGCGTTCTTCGGGTTTTTTCTTATTCAACAAGGTGATGCGGTATGCACCGCCGATGGGCGAAACCCCCGCTAGCGAGTAGTCTTCCAACGGATTGACGGTTTCGACGGGCGCAGGAGGCGGGGGTTTGGAGGTGAAGGGCGAGTTCGTCCAAAGTCCGGCGTAGAGGGTGATGGGTGCCTTTTTCGGCAAACCCGCCATGGTCCAACCGGCGAGTGCGAGGGTGAGCAGCAAGATGCGGGGTATGGCGTTCATGGCAGTAGTGTAAGGCAAGAAGCGGGATTAGCGAAGCGTGAAGTGCGATCAGGGCGGGACAGGCACGAACCATTGTTCGATGATCGCCTTGCAATCGATCTGGGTATCGTCCTTGGCGTTAGGTGAAACCCGGATGCTGGAGGCGATCCGCAATTGCTCCGGGATGTTGAGGCGATCCAGCCAACGGTAGAGTGCCTCATCGGAGCCGTTGACGGTCATCTCGAATTTGGCGCGGTGGAAATACCGTCCCGCAGTGTCCGCTGCCAAGGGCTTCTGGGCAGTGATGGACAGGCCGCTGGTTTTGGCTTCGGTTTCGCAGAGTTGTTGGAGTTTCGTTTGGACGTCCTGGATGGCGGCGGGTTCCGGTTCGTGCTTGGCGAGCCATTCCATCTGGTCGGTAACCTGTGCGTGGCTGTCACGAGACGCTTCGGTGGCAGCAAGTTTTTCGATGGCCGCCGCGTGCTTGCGCTCGACTGCGCCGCGCTTGGATTTGAAGAACCCAATGGCGAGGAAATTGAGCATGAGGAACCCTGCGGCGGCGAAGAAGAGCAGGAGGTTTTTTTCGCGGGGAGACATGGGGAAAGGTCACTGGTCATTGGTCACTGGTCATTGGTCAGATATGGAGAAAGGACGATGCTTGTTCTTACCAATGACTCATGACCAATGACTATTGTCTGTTTAAATGCCGTTGGGGTGGGGATTTGTCGGTTATGGGTTATTCCGCTTTGCGAACTTCGCCATTGAAGGTGAAGTCCCATCCGCGGGTGGATTGATGGGGCTCCTGATTCTGCCAGGTGAAGTTGGCGAGATCGGTGGTTTTCGAGAGTTTGAGGCTGAAGCTATTCACAGCCGGGAATGTCGGAGCCTCGCCGATGAGTTTGATATCGATGGCGCTGATTTCGGCGGTCTTGAGGCGCAGGCCGCTGGCGGGAGGGATGCACGCGTGAATGCGCCGGAGGATGTCCACCGGGGAGTTGTTGAGATCGATGGCGTGGGCAAGTTCCTGCCACTTCGCGATATGGATATCGTAGGCCTCGCCTTCGGGAGCGGCCTCTTGGGCTTGTTGGAGGAGATTTTGGGTTTCGGTCGTTTTTTTCCACAGGCCGTAGCTGAACCATCCAGCGAGGCCGAGGTAGATGAGGGCGACGGCAGTCACGGCGAGGGTGATGTTGCGGCGGCGCAAGGCCAATCTGCGTGCGGCGCGGACATCGGCCGGCAGGAGTTTGCTGAGAGGGTTGGGAAGGACGGGTAGCGGGCGCGGTGCAAGCTCGACCGGGACATTGAACGTGGACGCAAGGGGTGCCGGATCAAGGGATTCATCGTGGGTCCAAATCACGACGCGGGAAGGCTCGATTTCCATTCCTTGCATGGCCAATTGGATGAGCGAAAGGCGGATTTCGCGGGCCAGTGATTCGTCCGGTTGATGCGCATCCGTGGCAGTCGCCTGACAATAGACGAGGGTCCCTTCATGGAAGACGGCGAACACCCAGCGACCGAATTCCTTCCACACCGTGAGGACGTCTCCCGTGACCGGAAACGCGCGTGCGGAGATATCGAAACCCTTGGGACCGCGGGGCGGCAGATCGCCATCGCCCGGAGCGCGCAGGAAAACCGCGAGCAAGGCGGTGCTTTCGGGTTCGCGGGCAATGACCAACACATCGGTGAGTTGGCCGGCCAGTGGGTCCGGCCGCAGACCGAGACGCTCGGCATGAAGGGCCACGAGATCCGGAAACAACGCATCGTCATCGCTGGTCACCCGCATGGGCACGGCGGTGATGGATTTCACCGGAAACAGCAGCGATAAATTTCCGGCCGGAATGCCAGTTAGATCACCGGCACGCACGGTGTCGGTCGTGCTGTGGAGGGTGAAGCCGCCGTCGTCCGTATCGGTCCAGATTTCCCATCCGGATTCGCCGGGGACGAGAAGCACATTTTCAGTGGTTTTGCTCACGGGATGATTTCTTCGGTGCGTTCGAGAAGGGCCGGTTTGCCGGTGCGGTTGCGGACGATGACGGTGATTTTGCGTTTGGCGCCCTCCGCGTAGCCGATGCTTTCGATGTGGGTGGTGGCATCGTTGACGGTGAACCGCTTGGCGAGATCGGGGCGAGCATTCATGTCAATTCCCAAAAGATCAAGCGCGGCGGCGGCATTTTGAAAACGAGCGTCGTCTTCCGTATCGAGCTGGCCATCCGCACCGCGCACGGTTTCTGGAATGATCGCGGTGCGTTCGACCGGACATTCCGCCGCCGCCGCGATCAACTCGGCGCTGGCCTCATTGAGATCCAAAGGCCCGCCGCTCCACACGGTGAACCAATTCCGCCAATCCGGCCGCACCTTTTCAATGAGGTCCATGCCGCGCACGAGGCGCATTTCACTGAGGTCATAAAACGGGCGGTTGAACGGTTGGTTGATCCGTCCGGCTTTTTCGTAGTCCTTTTTTTCCGCCCCGTTGAGGCCGGTATCGTCATCCGCGTCGACCCAGTCGCAAAGCGCATCGACGACAGACTGCGCGTCTTTGACCTCGAGCCCCCAATTGCAGAAAATCGAGGTCAGCAACGGCTTGTCCTGCTGTAGGAGGAGGGCGTTGATGTTGAAGCGTCCGCCTTCGGAAAGCACCTTCACCACGAAGCCCTCGCCGGTATCTCCGTTCATTTGCCGCAGGATCGGGTCCGAGCGTTTCACGGCGGGATTGGCACCGACGGCGATGCCCATCTCGGCGATCTGACGGGCACGCGAACCATGGATCTTCGCCGAAGTTAGTTCCATATCGAACGAAATCACCCGCAGCGCCGCCATGCAGGCCATCGCGAGAATCGCGATGAGCCAGAGCACCGCCATGAGTGCGGCACCATGGCGGGACCGGTGGATGTTAGGAATGCGAGAATTCATTTGAGCTGTTATTTTCTTCCTCCGCCTTTACCACCACCACCGCCACGACCACCACCGCCGCCACCACCACCGCCGGGAATGCCACCGCCGGGAATGCCACCACCGGGAATGCCACCGCCGGGAATGACGATGGGAGTGCCTCCAGCACCGGTTCCGCCGCCGGTTCCGCCGCCGGTTCCGCCACCGGTTCCGCCGCTTTGTATCATCTGGCGCATCACCACTTCGGGGTTCTGTTTGGGCGGCAGCCAGAAGACCTGGCGCATTTCCTCGCCCTTCGCGCCGAGGGCCATGGTGAGTTCGAGTTGCAGTGGCAAACGGCCCTGGACCTTCCAGTCGTACTGCCACTCCATCCGGCTGGTGTCTAACACCCGCCACTCGAAATACGCGACGTCTTCTAACAATACGATTTCGGCGAACGGTTTCGTGTCGAGCGCCGTGCTACCAAAGGTGGACGCGGAGCCTTCCAGGATTTCGTTTTCGTAATATCTGAGCACGATGTCGAGGAAGCCGCTGCGGCGTTTGACAGTGGAGATTTGCACGGCCTTGGCGATGCGTTCCTGGCCACCCCAGGTAAAGCTCATCGGGACGTTCTGCAGGGTGAGATCGGATATGTAATGGGAGCCGACCCCTTCGACCGTGAGATCCATGCGGGTGTTGCCGGGCAGGGCGGAAAACCGCTGGCTGAGCAGTTCGAAGAATGCCTGGTGGTGCATTTCCTCGTTCTGGGTTTGCACGATCGTGTTGCCCAAAGCCAGCGAGCTGCGGGCCGTGGCAAACACCATGCCGACGATGAGCGCGAGCAACGCCATGGCAAGCACGAGTTCTAGCAGCGTGAAGCCGGAATGGCGGGGTCTGACGGCTGCAGGGTTCATGGTTGATACA
>JAPLUJ010000674.1 GCA_026397695.1 Verrucomicrobiota bacterium
AGACGTGACCGTCAATCTGGTGCCGGCGATCCCTGGGACTGCCACCTTTGACGTGAAGGCCAGCGGCGGCGGGATGAGCTATCAGTGGTATAAGAACGGGGTACCTCTTTCTAATGGGGCGGATCCCATCACGGGTCGAATCATTGCCGGTGCCACCACTGCGGTGTTGACCTTGTCCAATATCACCACCACTGCGGATGTGGGCAGCTACTCGGTAGTGGCGACTAACACCGCCGGTTTCGTAAGCAGCAGGTCCGCAGCATTGAGTGTGATTCCATCGAATACGATCGCGATTGTGCAACCCCTGATTACCAGCAGTTTGGATGCCATCACTTTGATCAAGGGATTGGCGATGGCCCCCTACACCATCACCGCCAACACTCACACCGCCAGCACCCCCGTCACCTATTCTGTCAAAAGTCTTCCCAAGGGACTCAAACTCAACAGCAAGACCGGTGTGATCTCGGGCACGCCGACCAAGACGGGTACGCATTACGTGACCTTACTAGCGAGCAGGAAGGGCGCGGGGACCGCATCCGCCATCAAACCTTTCGTGGTGGTGAATCCTCCTTGATGGTCTTTTTTCACGTGTTCCAGTGGTTGACCCCATGGGAGTCGGTTGCTAGTGTCCGCGCCCTGACATGAGCGCAGACGCCACGAACTACAAAGATACGCTGACTCTTCCGCAGACGGGCTTCCCGATGCGGGGCGACCTCGTGGAGAGCGAACCCAAACGTCTCACGCGTTGGGAGCACGACGGACTTTACGATAAAATCCTCGCCCGCCGCCGGGCGCAAAACGCCCCGGATTTCATCCTGCATGATGGCCCGCCCTTCGCCAACGGCGACGTCCACATGGGCACCGCGCTCAACAAGTTGCTCAAGGATCTGGTCGTGAAATCCAAGACGATGGCAGGCTTCAGCGTGCCGTTCATCCCCGGCTGGGATTGCCACGGACTGCCCATCGAATTCAAGGTTGTTAGAGAAACCGCCGGCCTGGAACCTGCCGAGATCCGCCGCCGGTGTGCGGCATTCGCAACGAAATTCATCGACATCCAGCGAGGATCGTTCCGCCGCCTCGGCGTGTTCGGCGATTGGCAAAACCCGTATCTGACGATGCATCCGGGTTACGAGGCGAGCATCCTGCGGGTCTTCGCCAAACTCGTGGAAAAGGGCAGCATCTATCAAGCGAAGAAGCCGGTCCAGTGGTCCTACGGCGCGCAGACGGCACTCGCTGAAGCGGAAGTGGAATACAAGGACAAGGAAAGCCCGGCCATCTTCGTGAAATTCGACTTGGCCGAGGCATCCCTCAACCAGTTGCGGGATGCATCGGTCATGCATGAGGGAATTGCCAGTGCTGCGATTGCGATTTGGACGACCACTCCATGGACCTTGCCGGCCAATCTTGCACTGGCGGTGCATCCGAACTTGGATTACTCGCTCTGTGAGTTTATTGATGCCAACGGAAAAACCGAGTCACTTTTGATTTGCGATGATCTGGTGAGTGCTTTCATGGCGAGAACCGGGATGCGGCTCGGCCGGGGAACGCTCCTATCCGTCACAGGCCGTGAACTCGCAGGACTAACAGCACAACACCCGTTCCTGCCCCGCACCTCCAAAATCATCCTTGCCAACTTCGTCACCACCGAAACCGGCACCGGCGCGGTCCACATCGCCCCGGGTCATGGCGCGGACGACTACGTGGCCGGCCAGCAATACGACCTCCCCGTGCTTTCGCCTGTCGATGACGCCGGGAAATTCACCGCCGAGGTCGGTCTTGATGAACTGATAGGCGTGCATGTTTTCAAGTCAAACGAACGCATCATCGAAATCCTCGCGGCGAGCGGCCACTTGTTAGGACGCGAGGTTTACCAGCACTCGTACCCCCATTGCTGGCGTTCGAAAACCCCGATCATCTTCCGCGCCGTCGAGCAGTTCTTCATCTCGCTCGAAACCCTCCGCGGTCAGGCGCTCGCACAAATCGACCAGGTCGAGTGGCTGCCCGCATGGGGCCGCAACCGCATTTACGGCACCGTGGAAGCACGGCCCGACTGGTGCATCTCGCGCCAGCGCACGTGGGGGGTGCCGCTGCCCGTCTTCTTCGATGAATCCGGCAAGGCCATCCTGTCAGCCGAACTCGCATTGAAAGTCGCCGATCTCGTGGCAATCGAGGGCACTAATTTTTGGTTCGAACACAGCGACGCGGAGCTTGCCGCACGCCTCGGCCTGCCTGCCGGTGTGAAAAAATGCCGTGACACCCTTGATGTCTGGATTGACTCGGGTTGCTCGCACGCCGCCGTGCTCGATGCACATCCGGAATTGCATGCGCCGGCCGATCTCTATCTGGAGGCCACCGACCAGCACCGCGGCTGGTTCCAAAGCTCGCTCATGCTCAGTTGCGCCTACCGTGGCACCGCCCCGTACAAGTCGGTGATGACCCATGGCTTCGTCGTTGACAAGGATAAGAAAAAACTCTCCAAGTCCGAAGCCGAGAAAGCCGGCAAGCCGATCGACGCCGCCCACTTCTATCAAAAATATGGTGCCGACATCGTCCGCCTGTGGGTTTCCTCGGTCGATTGGCAGAATGAAGTCCCCTTCGGCGAGGATCTCTTCAAACAAGTGGCCGAGCCCTACCGCCGCGTGCGCAACACCCTGCGCATCCTGTTAGGCAACCTCGATGGTTTCAAGGAGTGCGGGCAGCCGGCCAACCCGGCATTCACCCTGCTCGACCGCTGGATCCTGGAACGCCTGCACGATGTCGTAGCCGAGTGCCGCATGGCCTATGCAACCTACGAGTTCCGCAAGGTTTTCAATTCGCTCATCCAGTTTTGCACCACCGATCTATCCGCAATTTATATCGATGCCACCAAGGACCGGATGTATTGCGACGCGGCGGATTCCCCGCGCCGCCGTGCTTCGCAAACCGCGATGTTCGAGATCTTCACCAGCATCGCAAAACTGTTAGCCCCGATCCTCGTCTTCACCGCCGACGAGGCCTGGGAACACGCCGGATTCACCACCGGCTGCATCCACGAACAGGACTTCCCCGATGCCAACCCCGCATTCACACCCGGCATCGCCACCCACCAGGCCCAGCGGCTCTTCGAAATCAAATACGTCATCCAGACCGCCATCGAGGCATGCATCCAAGCCAAGGAGTTCACCCGCAATAACGAGGCGGACATCACTCTAACAATTCCGGCTGGCGACAGCGTCTTGCTGACATTGCTCAACGACCGCGACTTTGCCACCGAATTCTTCATCATCGCCAACCTGCACACCTCGATCGGCGGTGCCCTGCAAGCCACCGCCCGCAAGACGGACTTCCCGCTCTGCCCGCGCTGCCGCAAACATGAACCGCTGCGAGCCAGCGGGCTGTGCGCGAGATGCGATGAGGTTTGTAAATGATTTCCATAAGACCTATAGGACCTATAAGACCCATAAGACCTATAGGTCCAATTTAACCCCCATGACTCTTCCCCGCCTGCTGCTCTTCATCACCCTGCCGCTCTACGTGCTCGATCAAGTCACGAAGTTCTGGACCATCGGATCATTCCAGCCGCCATGGGTGGAATCCGGCGCCAGCATTGCCGTGGTTGAGAATTTCTTCCACCTCGTGCGCGTCCACAACCAAGGTGTGGCCTTCGGCTTCGGCAATGGCACGGACTGGGCACCCATCGTGTTTCTTTTGGTACCCGTCATCGCCCTCATGTTGCTGCGGTTTTTTTGGAAAAAGGGAGCCTTCAACCACCCGCTCTCAAGGGTGGCCGTCGCCCTCCTGTTATGTGGAATCCTCGGGAATCTAACTGACAGGCTGATCCAGGGGTTCCTGCTTGAGGAATTCAGGCAGGCGGCGTTTTGGCAACGCCTGTCCGAAGGCTACGTGGTGGATTTCATTGCGATCAAACTGCCGTATTACGCCAAGCTTGTCCCTTCCAGCGGCGGTTGGTGGCCGGCCTTCAATGTTGCGGACTCCTGCATCTGCATCGCCGCCGTGCTGCTCTTCATCAGCGGCATCCGCGAAGAAGCCGCCACCAAAAAACAGCAAGCGCGAAGTTGAGAGGGGAGCGCCGGCGTCCCGCCGGCTGTGTTTGGCATCTTCTCCGCTTTTTAAAATATTTACTTCATGCTCGCCTACCATGCCCGAACATGTAGTAAATATGTTAGGATTTTCCGGTTGACGCTTCCGGCGGTGGGACCATTCTTGCAGCCGTAAATCCCGATCAGCCTTCATGCGTTGCGTCCAATGTGGTTCACTTAAAGACAAGGTTCTCGATTCCAGATCCTCGAAGGATGGAACAGCGATTCGTCGTCGGCGCGAATGTCTGCAATGCGCATACCGCTATACCACTTACGAACAGATCGAACGCACGGAGTTGCGCGTGTTGAAGCGCGATGGAACCCGCGAGGCGCTCAACCGCGAGAAGTTGATGAACGGGCTGGTCAAGGCCTGCGAGAAACGGCCGGTGTCGATGGACCGGTTGGACCGCGCGGTGGATGAAATTCTAGCAGAGTTGCACAAGGATCATCTCAGCGAGGTGCCATCCGCCATTATCGGCGGCAAGGTGATGGACAAGCTCCATCAGATAGATCCGGTGGCCTATGTCCGCTACGCTTCGGTTTACCGCCAGTTTGAAGACGTGAATGAGTTCATTCAGGAGATTCAATCGCTGTCCCGCCGCGCCGCGCGTGATCCGTTCCAACGTCGTTTATTCAAGGATTGATTTCACCCACACCCACTCAACCCACCCTCCGTGATCTCGCTTATCGGCAATCGCCCCGCCCTGCAAATCGGCCGCTATCAGGTGATCGACTACGACACCGCGTGGCTGGATGACGCGCTGCGGAGGGCGGCGCGGGCGGCGGATCGCGAGGATTTCCCGTTTGTCGATGACATCCGCAGCGGGATTGTGAAATACTTGGAAACGAAGTGTCCGCTGAAACTCCTACAACTCGAGGAACTCTACAACCGGGTGCGCCGGATGCTGGTGAAGATCGGCTGCGCAAGCATCGCCGAGCATCTGGTGCCAGTGGCTCCGCCGGTGACCGTCCCGCTGGTGCGTGCGGCAATTGAGGCGGGCAACGGCTTCGAATTAGCGTTTTTTGTCACTCTGCGTGTGGAACTCCGCGAACTCCGCGCCGCCGGAGTTGAGGAAATCCGCTTTACCGGCTTGCGTGAAAGCACGCTCATTTTACGCGGCACCGCGAAGTGGAACCAACAATGTGAGAAGCTTCTAACCGAGATTCGGGAGTTTCTCGAGGATTGGGACCGTGCGGAACTGCAAAGCGGGCGCATGCCGCACCTTTGCGTTGCAAGCGAGTGCTGAGCACCCGATGCGCCCGCCGCTGGCATTCCAAATGCTTGCGCTCGGTGTCCGGGGTAGGGCAGGATAGTGGTGTGCAAGAGACGATGGAGAGCGCCCGCCTTTGGGACGGCTATGTGTGTCCGGATTGCCGGTTTGTATTTCGCGTCCAGCGGGAATACGACGGGCAGGGAGTGGTCTGCCCGAGTTGTCGCAGGATGCTGAAAATCCCATCGGCAGGCGACCATGTGCCGCCCTTGCTGATGCCGCAGCGTCCGTCACCCATGAAAGCACCTCCTTCGCACCCGGGAGCGCAGCCGAGCGGTGACCGCCGCCACACGAAAAAATCGCGTCATTCGAAGCAGTATTTGTGGGAAGGTTTGTCCGGGCATGCGAGCCGTTTCGGCCTTGGGGAAAAGCGTCAGATGTTCTGGCTGCTGATCGTCGGGACCTTGCTTTTGATCTTGATCGTGGCGGGAGTGTTGCTGGCCATGTTTGGCGGCAAAGCCCCGGCCCCGCCGGTTGCGGCAGCCGCGCTCGGCAAGCCTGCCGTCCTATCCATCCAACCGGAGACCCCACTCCCAACCGATACCCGGCGCACTGACGCCGCCTTTCTCGCCGAAGCCGAACCGTTGACAAGTAAGTTCCTGGAAGCCTGTCGGATCGAGGACCTGTTGCCCTTGGTCCGGAATCCAAGCGTGGCGGAAGCCAGGATGCGCCGCCATTATCCCGCGGGGAAAATCGCAGCTCCCGGCATGGAGGCATTCAACACGGCATCCGAAATCTTCCGCGCAGGCACCATCTCCATCCTCAAGATCCGCACCCGCAGCCATGACGAATTAGCACTCGCCTATGTCGAAACCCCCCAAGGAATCAAAATCGATTGGGAAAGCTGGGTCGGCTGGTCTGATATGTCGTGGGAGCAATTTATAACATTGAAACCGACCACCGGGCAGGTGTTCCGGCTGGTCTTGTGTCCCACTGATTATTATAACTTCGCTTTCGCCAATGATAACAAATGGCAGGCGTATCGATTGACATCACCCGATGGCGGACATTTGCTCTACGGCTATGCGGAACGTGGCTCGGTGATGAATTCCAAACTCCGCCCGTCACTTGAAAACCAACAGATCCCCATGATGCTTGCCTTGAAATTCCCTGACAACGCGACTTCCGACAACCAAGTGCTCATCGAGAAGATCGCCGCCGAAGGATGGGTGCTTGCATCCGATCCCCCCCCATGACGCCGACCGCTTACGACGTGGCACTGGAGATCAATCTCGACCCCAGGATTTACGGCACCTTCGCGGAAATCGGCGCCGGCCAGGAAACCGCCAACTGGTTTTTCCGCGCATCGGGAACCGCAGGCCTCGTGACCGCCGAACGCCACGCCCGACTCCATCCAGCGTGAAACATGACGTCTCCTTGTTGGTGAGAGATGGCATCACGCGACCGGAGCCGCCACGCGGATCCGCGCCGCTACTTCGTGGAAAGCCGCGGCAACCTTGTTCTGTTCCGCATCTAACAATGCAACCGGGGTGCCGGCGTCCCCGCCTTCGCGGGTCATCATGTCGAGCGGAATCCGCCCGAGCAACGGAACCTGGAGCAGTTCCGCCTCGCGCACGCCGCCACCCTCCCCGAAAAGATAATATTTTTTCCCGGCGTCGCACTCGAACCACGCCATGTTTTCTATCAGACCGAGGATAGGCACGTTGACCTTTGCAAACATGGCAACCGCCTTGCGTGCGTCGAAGGTCTTCCCATGCGACCTGTAACAGGAATTGCTGGGTGTAACGGTGGGCCATCGGTCCGCGCACGATCACCGGTGAATGATCGTCTAACAAGAATCCCATGGACATGAGTTGGATGCCGTGTGCCTGGAGCGGGATGCTTTCGTTTCGCTCGTTGGCCAGCGGACGGGCATGGATGCCGAACATCTGTGCCACCGACGGGCCATAGAGATCACAATCACAGAGACCGACCTTCGCGCCGGTGGCCACCAGAGCCACGGCGAGATTGGCGGCGACGGTGGATTTCCCGACTCCTCCCTTGCCGGAGGCCACGGCGATGATGCGCTTCACCCCCGGCATTGATGACTTGCCCTGCTCGCCGCCATGCCCCCCCGTGGCGGGCGCATCCTTGACGTCAATTACCACTTTGACGGACCCGCCGCCAGGCAGCCTGTCCAACACCGCATGGCAATCCTGGAAAATTTGTTCGGGCACCTTGGCATCGTGCGTTTGAACCTCGATGCGCACGGTGGTGAGACCGGCTTCGCAACTGATTTCCTTCACCATACCGAAAGAAACAATGTCCCTGGAAAAACCCGGGTAACAGACTTGACGGAGGGCTTCACGGATGGCATCGGAACTCATGGGCGACGCAAGTTTCGCCCATTCAGGGCCACGTGCAATGCGTTAGTTTGAAATATCCTCAAATGCCAGAATCCGGTGGCGGGTCGCGACAAGCCGCGGTATTTCAAAGGGACAACAGCAGCATTGATAAGCAGCACGCCTCTGGATTCAGGCGATTCTCGAAGCCCTCAGCCGTTCCGCGACGACGAGCGCGGTGATCTTGGCGAAATCCTCCTCACGGGTGGAGGATAGCAGGACATAGCTATATTTCCTCCAATGCCGCATTTCATCGAGGGCGCTGGACATGCGCAAGGTGATGGTTGCCTCGCTGTCGGTGCCCCGACCGGACAAGCGCGCG
>JAPLUJ010000424.1 GCA_026397695.1 Verrucomicrobiota bacterium
ACCTATAGGACCTATAGGACCTATAAGACCTATAAGACCTATAAATCCCTCTAACTAACACGCGCCCAGCCACATGAAACACGCCACTTCGCATTCCCGCCTCCTTGCCACCCTGCCGCTGCTGCTGCTGATAGGCACCGGCCCCGCCAGTGCCCAGGAGACACCAGCGGAGCCCTCCGCCGCCCAGCCCGCGCCGACCACCAAGGCCGGTCAACCGGTGCCCCGCATGCCGTTGGTCGCCGCCGCTCCGGCGCGCGCTGAATGGACGGTGCGTATGACCTCGGATTTCTCCGACAGCGGGAACAACTCCGCTGTGATTCCACCGGGTGCCCCTACTGGAGGCATCACCCAACAGCGCACCGTGAGTTCAATCCAGTATTCCAAGGATGCCGCAACCAAAAGCTACTTCCTGCGCACCCGCTGGAGCGATGGCGATACCGATGAGGAGTGGATCGTGATGGGCTGCCATGTGGCCGAACGCGCCGGCCACCGCGGGTTCTACATCGTCGGCGGTGAGTCGTCCACTGCGGCGGATCTGGGCCAATCGGACTTTTCCGAACTGGCTTGGGTGGATATGTCCCTCTATCGCGGCTTGAAAACCCATAAGGGCAAACCGGCGTTTGTGTTCAGCGTCCCGTTCGACAAAAAACGCTTGTCTCGCGACCAAGCACGCCACCCAACTGCCCATCGAATACAACGACGGCCTGATCCTCCGCCGCTATCACTTCACCCAGCCATCCGCTGACCGCCTGCAACCGCCCGCCAAAATCGTGGAATTCCTGCGCGCCCGCAACGAGGCGCTGCGCGTCCGCCTCACCCCGCCCGCCGGCTCCCAACCCCAGTGAGCAGCCATGGAGCGGCGGTCACGCATCCAGCGGAAGATACCTAGCACAACACTCCGCTCCGGACCCCGCCAAATCCCTGCATTGTGAGCGATGGCATCACGCCTCGCGGCCGCAGCATTGTTTGAATTTCTTGCCGGAGCCGCACGGGCAGGGGGCGTTGCGGCCGGTGGTTTCGATAGAGAAGCTCGGTTTGCGTTTGGGCAGGTTGAGTTTGAGCTGGGTGCCGGTGGGGGATGGGACGGCGGACGGGTCGAAGTTGCCCGAGCTGCCGGCGACGCCGATATTGTCGCGGGTGAGAGCTTCCTCGCCGCCTTGGAATTGGCGGGGCTGGCTGTGGAGTTGTTTGAGGAAGGCCGCGAGGTTGGCGGCGGAGCGGAAGAGGTTTTGCAGGGCCTCCTGTTTGATCGCGTCCATCAGCGTGACAAACAAGTTATAGGCTTCGTTTTTATATTCGATGAGAGGATCCTTCTGGCCTTGGGCGCGCAGGCCGACGCCTTCGCGCAGGGCGTCCATGTTATAGAGATGTTCCTGCCACTGTTTGTCGATGGCAACCAACACCATGCGGCGCTCCTCCTGGTCGAGCACCTCCATCGGCAGATTGCCGGTGCGCATTTCGTAAACCTCCTTGACCCGCGTGACCAGCATCTCCGCGATGGAATCCTCGTTGGGACTGAAGGAAAAATCCGCGGGCGTGACCCGTACCGGCAGGGTGGCATTGACCCAGTGGAGCAGGTCGTTGTAGTTGGGTTTGTCGCTGTCCTGGTCGCTGAGAAACTGGCGGACTTTGGCGGGGATGGTTTCCTCGATGATTTCGGTGACCAGATCGCGCGGGACTTCGGTGGTGAGCACCTCGTTGCGGTAACCGTAAACCACCTCGCGTTGCATGTTCATCACGTCGTCGAAATCGAGCACGCGTTTGCGCCAGGTATAGTTGCGTTGTTCAACGCGTTTCTGGGCGGTTTCGACTGACTTGTTGAGCCACGAATGTTCGAGCGCCTCGCCCTCCTTCATGCCGAAGCGTTCCATCATCGCCGTCATGCGGTCGGCGGCCGCGAAGTTGCGCATCAGGTCGTCTTCAAATGAAATGAAGAACTGCGAACGTCCCGGGTCGCCCTGGCGGGCGCAGCGGCCGCGCAACTGGCGGTCGGTGCGGCGCGATTCATGGCGTTCGGTGCCGATGACGAACAAGCCGCCGAGTTCGGGCACGCCGGGGGCGAGTTTGATATCGGTGCCGCGTCCGGCCATGTTGGTGGACACGGTGACGGTGCCTAACTGGCCGGCCAGTGAAACGATTTCCGCTTCCTGCTCGTGGAATTTCGCGTTGAGCACCGAGTGCGGGATCTTCGCCCGCTTGAGCATGCGGGCGAGGGTTTCCGACGACTCGACCGAGGCGGTGCCAACGAGGCACGGCTGGCCTTTGGCGTGGGCTTCCTCGATTTTGGAAACCACCGCGTTGAACTTCTCGCGGCGCGTCTTGAACACCTGGTCGTTTTCATCCACCCGGCAGTTCGGCTGGTTGGTGGGGATCGGCAGCACGTCCAGCCGATAGATATCATGAAACTCGGCGGCTTCGGTTTCCGCAGTGCCGGTCATGCCCGCGAGTTTATGATAGAGACGGAAATAATTCTGGATGGTGATGGTGGCGAAGGTCTGGGTTTCCTTCTCGATGGCGACGCCTTCCTTGGCCTCGACCGCCTGGTGGAGGCCGTCCGACCACCGGCGGCCGGGCATTTCGCGGCCGGTGTTTTCATCGACGATGAGGATCTTGTCGTCCTTGACCACATACTGCACATCCTTCTCATACACGCAGTAGGCCTTGAGCAGTTGCGAGATGTTATGGATTTTCTCGGCCTGTGAGTCCATGCGGACCTGCAGCGCATCCTTGGCGGCGATTTTCTGCTCGTTGTCGAGTTCGCTGTTGGTATCGATGTCCGCGTAGAGGGTTCCCAGATCGGGCAACGTGAAGGAATCGGGATCGTCCGGCGACAAAAACTCGCGACCCATTTCCATCAGGTCCGAATCGTGACCTTTCTCGTCAATCACGAAATACAGCTCCTCCTTCAATTCGAAGAGTTCCTTTTTCTGCGCGTCCTGGTGCAGGGCCAGCTCGGCTTTCTCTAACAACCGGCGCATTTCCGGCTCCTCCATGAAGCGCATGAGCTGGCGGTTGCGCGGCTGCCCGAGTTTGAGCTTGTAGAGCAGGCGGCCGGCGCCGTCCTTGTCACCAGCGTCCAGCAATTGTTTCGCCTCGGTGGCGACCTCGTTGCAAAGCTGGGTTTGGCGGCGCACGAGTTGCTCGACGAGTGGTTTGTATTTATCGAACTGATGGGACGAGTGGGCGGACGGGCCGGAGATGATGAGCGGGGTGCGGGCCTCATCGATGAGGATCGAGTCCACTTCGTCGATGATGGCGAGGTAGTGGCCGCGCTGGACTTGTTCGTCCTTGGTGGAGGCCATGCCATTGTCGCGCAGGTAGTCGAAGCCGAACTCGGCGTTGGTGCCGTAGGTGATGTCGCAGGCATATTCCGCGCGGCGTTCCCACGGCGGCATTTGGTTTTGGATGCAACCGACGGTGAGTCCGAGGAATCGATAGATGGCACCCATCCAGTCCGCGTCGCGGCGGGCGAGGTAATCGTTGACGGTCACGATGTGGACGCCCAGACCGGTCAGGGCATTGAGGTAAACCGGCAGGGTGGCGACCAGCGTCTTGCCTTCACCGGTTTGCATTTCCGCGATCATGCCGCGGTGCAGGGCGACGCCGCCGATGAGCTGGACGTCGAAATGGATCATCTCCCAGAGGATGGGATGATCGCTCACGGAAATGGTGGTGCCGCACAGCCTGCGCGCGGCGTTTTTGACGACGGCGTAAGCTTCCGGGAGGATTTTCTCGAGGTGCTTGGCGCGGGATCGCGGGAATTCGAGTTCCGCTTCGTGGAAGGCGGCCTTGGCGTTTTCGATAGATCCGGGGGTCGGGTCGATAGCCGCGGGGAGGGCTGGAAACTCGTCCCGCAGCAGGGCGAGGCGGAGTTCAAGCGCATCGGCGGTGAGGCGCAGGTCATCCGGCCCCATGCGTTCGATCATCGGCTTGGCCGGCACATCCAAGCGATGGTAACGGGCGAAATACTCCTGCCATTGCCGGGTGCGTTCACGCAGTTTTTCTTCGGGTTCCTGTTGGAGGGTCTTTTCGAATTCATTGATACGAACCACCGACGGTCGGATGCGGCGGATTTCGCGCTGATTTTTACTGCCAACGATTTTCTGGAGAATCCACTTGATCATGTGAGAGATGGGTAGGGCGGATGTGCCGCCGGGGCGAAGGCAATACACCGTCCAGCGAGCGGGTGCAAGCACTAGGCGCTCCAAGTGCAGAATATCGCAAGGCCGTCAGCGGATGCGGGCTAGGGCAGCAAGTCGGTGTAAGTCCCCGGATCACTGCCGGGAATTTCAATTGCGCCGCAGGCATGCGCATAGAATTCCTTGGGGCCCACGCCGCCGATGATCGCATAGGCGTAGCCGAGTTCGCGCAGCGCCTCCAAGGTTTTGAACAGCAGGGCCTTGCCAAGGCCGCGACCACGCTCGTCGGCCATCACCCCTGCCGGCCCGAAAAATCCCCGCTGGGTGGTGTCATAACAGGCAAATCCGAGAATCTGTTGGTCGCGCGTGGCAATGAAGCATGCCGCCGGTTGGCGGGTCAGGGCGATGTGCACCTCACTGACCCATTTTTCGGAAAAATGCGCCCGCACAAATGCCGCCAGCGTGTGGCCTTCAAAGGCGCGGACTCTGCGCAGGGTCACGCCCGTGGCCGCGATTTCCGCGTAGAGCGCGGCGGGGTCGGGCAAGTCATAGAGGCGCACCAGCATGTCAATCATGGGTCCAGTCAAGCGCGTGCCAAGCCGCCCGGAAAGAAAATTAGCAATCCGGAAGCGAGGATTTCACGCGGCCTTGATATCCCGGTGTTTTTCTAACTATTAGTGCAGGAGGTAACGATTCAAGTGGCCTGCGGCGTAGAGGGGCAGGACGCGGATGTTGTTGAATCGGGCGAAATTTTCGTGGGATAAACGGACCCCAACGGGCGATGAGTGTCCGGCTAGAAAGAGGTGGAGGCTTTGCATTTGCCCGCGGGTTCCTGCTTTCACCTCCACCGGAACGATGCGGCCGTTATTGACCACGAGATAATCGACTTCCGCCTGGCTGTTGCGGCTCTCGCGCTGCCAATAGTGCAGTTCGGGAGCGCAGCAAGGCGGAGAGGTGGCGATGATTTCCAGTCCGGCAAACACTTCGGCCAGATTGCCCTTGTTGACCAGCTCGGTATTTCCGGCAAGAAGATGTTCACCCAGAGGCAAGCCGAGCATCCGCTGATGCAGGCCAATGTCAACGGGCAGCACTTTGAATTTCCCCGCATCGGCCTCCGCTCCCAGTGGCACACCATGCCCGCTGGCATGGGGAATCTTATGCACCAAGCCCGCCCGTACCAGCAGATCCAGGCTGTCCTTATAGATACGTCCGGGAGCTGCGTTGGCAATGTTGGAGTATTTGAATTTGGTGCCGGCCTGGCGGGCCACCGCGCGGAGTGTTTCATCGAGTCTGACTTCCGGTGTTTTTTTGCGATACTTGGAAAAATCCGCGCGGAAGCCGTCGATCAGGCGGTCGAGGATGAGTTGGCATTCAAGAATGTCGCGCGATTCACAATAACCGGCGACCACTGCGGGCATGCCGCCGATCAGTTGATAGATCCGGAGTTGCTCGAGCAGTTTGGCATGGAGGAATCCATCGAGTGGTTGTTCCGGGCGTGCTTGTTGGAGCAATGCATCGAGCGAGGCCAGACCTGCGGCAGCGAGGAATTCGCTAAAACACATGGGCGCAAGAAACATCGAAGTGATGCTCCACGTAACAGCAAAGGCGTGCGCAGAGGACTGCCCTTCCATTGCTCCAAGTGCTTCAAAATGAATCGGTCCATTTCGGTTAGTGTCAAATTCCAAACCGTAGGATGGTGTTATTCTGCAAAAAAACAAGGCTGAAAGTTCAAGATGCAGGAAAAATTCCAGACCCATAAGCCTAAATTCAGAGATGCAAACCACGAAAAACACGAAAGTCACTAAAGGCCAAGAAGTTGGGTAAATTAAGTTCGCTCACCTGAAGGATGAGTCAGCCAAGGTCCGGAAGCGGTTGGTTTTTCGTGGGTTTTCGTGCTTTTCGTGGTTTCTATTTTCCTTTTCAGCATTACCGCTATGGCATCCGCGTTGCCGGAAATATCAGTCATTGAGTTTTCCCGCCCGCCGGTGGCTTGGAAAGGCTGGGAAAGGCCTTGCAGTGCGGGCCAAGCCCGCTAGGTTTCGTGTCTGTCTTCAATTCATGAAAGCACCCATTACGATTTCCATCACCGGTGCGGCTGGCAATATCGGATATGCGCTCGTTTTCCGTCTCGCGTCCGGCTGTGTTTTCGGTCACGACCAACCGTTGAACCTCCGCCTGATAGAAATCGAGCCCGGCATGGCCGCGCTCGAGGGCGTCATGATGGAACTCTGTGACTGCGCTTTTCCGCTGCTCAATGCAGTGGTCGGCACTGCCGATCTCGACCTGGGTTTCACGGGGGCCAATTGGGTGGTGCTGATCGGTTCGGTGCCGCGCAAAGTCGGCATGGAACGCGGCGATCTGTTAGGTGTCAATGGCCGGATCTTCACTGGCCAGGGTCAGGCGATCGCCCGCAACGCGGCCCCTGACGTGCGCGTGCTGGTGGTGGGAAACCCCTGCAACACCAATGCCCTCATTGCCATGCACAATGCTGCGGGAGTACCTCGCGAGCGCATCTTCGCCATGACCCGCCTCGACGAAAACCGCGCGAAAAACCTGCTTGCCTTGAAGGCCGGCGTCCCCGTCGCGCAGGTTTCCAATCTGTGCATCTGGGGCAACCACTCCGCCACCCAATACCCGGATTTCAACCACGCGAAAATCCACGGCCGGCCGGTGACCGACCTGATCCCTGATGAGGAATGGCTCAAGGGAGAATTCATCGTCACCGTTCAACAGCGCGGCGCAGCCATCCTCAAGGCGCGCGGCGCATCCTCCGCCGCTTCCGGTGCCAACGCCGTGATGGACACCTTGCAAAGCCTCATCACTCCCACCCCGGCCGGCGATTGGCACTCGCTCGCCGTTTGCTCGGATGGCTCCTACGGCATCGAGCAAGGACTGATCGCCTCCATGCCCGTCCGCACCCTCGAAAACGGCCAGTGGGAAATCGTCCAGGGTTTGCATATCGATGCCTTCAGCCAGGCCAAAATCGATCTCACCATTCACGAACTGATGCAAGAACGCGATGCTGTGAAAGACCTCATCCCGGTCTGATGGATCGCCGATCCGGGATCCAAGGCAATATCAGATCACCTGTAAATGCGTGGCTTTGGCGGTGGGTACTGCGCTGCGCGGGATGTGTTGATCGAAGGTGACGAGGCACCCTTGGTTTTCCACGGCGAGGGCTAGCAGATAGAGGTCAGTCAGATGCTTCGAAGTCAGAA
>JAPLUJ010000594.1 GCA_026397695.1 Verrucomicrobiota bacterium
AGGTGGCCGCCGCCCGGGAGAAGCGCCTGAATTCACTCCTGTATAGCGGAGGAAGCAGTTATCGGGATGCGGCCTTTTATGACAACATCCTCGCCAAGAACCCCGACCTTCACCCGGAAGACAAGCAACGTGTCTTGTTGAACAAGGCAGAAGACCTCGGCAAGATAAAACAGTTGGACGAAGCGATTCGTGTTCTGGATGAAGCCAAGGCTCTCGCCCCGGATTCCAAAAAAGCCCGCGAAATCGACATGGCTAAACAGACGTATCGCGACCTGCAGAATGCCAAATGAAATCCGGCCCTCTTTAGCACCAGAACCCGGCGGTCGGATGTGGCAAGGCAAGCAACTCGAAAAAATTCACCGCCAAGTCGCCAAGGCCGCCAAGGAAATTGAGGTTTACCAGTCAGCAAATCCACCTTGGCGACTTGGCGGTAAATCCCCATGTTATTCAGAAGGTTCATGGTCCGCCGCTTTCCATTTTACGGATGGCCTCGCGGAGCTGGTTCTTTTCTAACATCCACAGGAACGGCAGACAGCGGTGCAGTGGCTTGTCACGTTCATAATCGGCGGTGTCTTTGAGGCATAGCCCCAATATGAGATGCTCCTCCGTCTGATTCAGGATGACGGTGACATATTGTCCGCGGGCGATCATATCCTTAATGGGAATGTTGTTATAGGTGGCAGTGTAGGAATCCGGGACCTTGGTGATCACGGGCAACTCCCGGGGCTTCTTGTTGTTGCGAACCACGACCAGCCGTCCGACCCTCGGGTCCCGCGCATCAATGGCAACATCCTCCGTGCCATCGTTCATCTTCAGGATATACTTCGGGTATTTCCGCGGCTCTATCTTGGCGATCTCGTATTTACCTGCCCGTTTCAACGTTTCATTCATATCGGCGGCGGGCTCCCACACCTCGTCCTTGGGATTGTAATACCCAATGTTGCTCCAGTATTGATCGGTTGCCGCCAGCCATCCGTTGTCGAGGCGCAACAATTGTCTTATCTTGTAGTCCGAGCCCACGGCATCGAACGGCGACTGTTCCAGACGCCGCCCGGTCTTGGTGAGTTGCTTGAGCGTGCCATCCGGCTTGACCTGCCAGAGCAGATACTCCCAGTCAGTCTCGTTCACCTGCTTGAGTCCCCGAGCGGAGACAAAGAAAGAATCGCCGATCGACGTGCCGCGCGGAGGACTGGCTCCGTGTCCCGGTTCAAAACCCACAGGGAGTCCGGGAACTTCCATGACCTTGCCGGACCGCCGGTCGATGTGGACCACGGTGTTGGCGTTGAGACGCCACTCGGGTGTGGGAATCATTCTGGACATATTGCCCCACAGCACATGGACAAGGAACGCCGAATCGCTGGCAATAATCTCCACACAGTGGAGCCCGACGCCATACTCAATGGAACCCCATTGCAATGATTTGGGAGAACCGCGCGGCCACAACCCGGGACTGGCCGCCAGATCAATCCGCTGACGATACTTTCCATCACTGCAATCAACGGCCAGCAACCACGGAC
>JAPLUJ010000103.1 GCA_026397695.1 Verrucomicrobiota bacterium
AGATGAGGGAGAGCAAGACAAGGATGACGACCGTCAGTTCGAGGAGGGTCATGCCGGTTTTGCGCTTCATGGTCATTGTGTTAGTCAGTTTCATAACGTGTGTTCTATTTGTGTGTTTTGTTTGTTGTCTGTTTTGTCTGAGGGAGAAAGCCCGGCGTGGCGGCAGTTGTTCATGTTCTGGCGGTTGGCCGGGCGATCTCGGAGAGTGGTGGCGGATAAGGTTATGGGTGAGCCAAGGCGGAAACTATGGGCGATTTCGGGCAGTATTGATAGAATGCCTGTTTGTGATATGCATGTCACGGTTTCAACCACATGAGGGTCTGGACCCCGGGCCGCTCCGCACACCGGCGCAGAGGTTTTTTATTCGATACGCACCAATTCCGCCCCCCGCGGCAATTTCCCTGGCACCAGGTTTTGGCGTTATCTGCCGCCGGAGCATGCACCAGCGCTGGTCTTCCGCGAAGATATCCTCTAGACAAGGGGCTGAGAAAAGCCAAATCTCAGCCAATGAAGCCCCACAATCCGCTGGAGAAATATCATCTCGGGACGAACGTCGCAGACGCGCTTGCAATACAGAAGCGGGTACCGCCCGGTTTTATTGCACGGTTTTCCAGGGGAGGCGTTGGTGCGATCGACGACACTGGAATTATTGATGCGCATGGCAGATTGGGCAAGAGGCTCTTGCGCAACACCATCTCGTCTTTGGCAAGCGGCGTGTGCTGTCTGTTCGGGATGTGCTGCTGTTTGGCGGCGGAAAACCGCAATGAGAATGAGGCCGCTGCTCAGGCAACATCTAACCATTCTCTGGCGGGGCCGTTGTTTCACCGGGCGCCCTTGCAACCCGGCGCGTTCGCCATGATGCCCTTGGGAAGCGTCAAGCCCCGCGGATGGCTGCGGCAACAGTTACAGATACAGTCCGAGAGCCTAGCCGGGCGCCTTGACGAGTTTCATCGCTTGCTGAATGACAGTGCCTGGCTCGGTGGCAACGGTGAAGGCTACCAATGGGGACCCTACTACGCCGACGGGATCGTCCCGCTGGCGTATCTCCTGGACGACCCCGAGCTGATCAAGAAGGCCCAAAAGTGGCTCGGCTGGTCGCTCGATCATCCGCGCGGGGACGGCTGGATCGGCCCTCCTGTTGAGAAACTCTATCGTCCCGGGGACATGTGGTATCCAACGCCGATGCTCAAGGCCTACGTACAGTATTACGAAGCAACCGGCGACCAGCGCGTTCTTCCCGTCATGACGAATTTTTATAAATGCCTGCAACGCCGCATGCAAGGACCGGTTTCCGGCGAAGTCACACTTGCCGCAGGCGCGCACGATATCAAGGTCACCTATTTCAACTTCGCCGGTTCCCACGGGCTCAAGGTCTATTACGCAGGTCCAGATATTGAGCGCCGCCTGACCCCTAACGAAGCCCTCTCGTCACTGAGATACGAGGCCTTCGAGGGGAAATGGTCCAAGACAACCGGCACTGACCTGCTAGAACCGGATGCCACCATCGCGCCGTGGAAGAAAATGCCCGAGCTGGACTCGCTCCCGCTGGCCGGTTCAGGCCAAGCCGCTAACTTCGACATCTCGCTGGCCGGCCGAAAGGACGGTTTCGCCCTTCGTTTCACCGGTAAGATCAAGATTCCCAAAGACGGCTCGTATCGCTTCTTACTGGTCTCCGACGACGGCAGCAAGCTCTACATCGACGGCAAAGAAGTCGTCGATCACGACGGCATACACCCGATGATCGAGGGCGGACTCTATCCGGATTGGGCGGTACAGCGCTGGGGCGACCATGCTTACGTTGCCGCATGGCTGTACGCCCGGACGGGTGACAAATTCCTGGTTGACGTGATCGGACAACTCAAGAAGCACGG
>JAPLUJ010000559.1 GCA_026397695.1 Verrucomicrobiota bacterium
CCAGAATCAAGAGACCAGAAAGAGCAGAAGCGGCGCAAAACCTATTCTCTGGCTTCTAGTGTCTGGCATCTGGCATCTGGTGTCTGGTGTCTGGCTTCTGGCTTCTGGTGTCTCAAGCCGCGGCCTCGGTGTCGCGGGTGGTGAGGCGGCGGAACAGGTCGGTTAGAGAGCCGGTGCCGGATTGTTCGAGGAGTTGGGCGGGGGTGCCGTCGGCGACGATTTTCCCGCAATCCACGATGACGGCGCGGGTGCAGGCGGCTTCGACCTCTTCAAGGATGTGGGTGGAAAAGAGGATGGCCTTGTTTTGTCCGAGGCGTTTGATGAGTTGGCGGACCTCGTGTTTCTGGTTGGGATCGAGGCCGTCGGTGGGTTCGTCGAGGATGAGCACTCCGGGATCGTGGAGGAGGGCTTGGGCGAGGCAGGTGCGGTGGCGGTAGCCTTTCGAAAGCGTATCGATGGATTGGCGGGTGACGCTGGTAAGGACGCAGGTTTCGATGGCACGCTCGACCGCGTCCTTGTTAGCGGTTCCCTTGAGGCCGCGGATGCTGGCGCAGAATTTGAGGAACCCGATGACCGTCATGTCATGATCGAGAGGCGCCAATTCCGGCAGGTATCCGACCTTGGTTTTGGCTTTCTTTGGATTGTCGATGACGGAGATGCCGCAGACCCTGGCATCGCCCGAGGTGGGGGGCAGGAAGCCGGTGATCATGCGCATGGTGGTGGATTTACCGGCGCCGTTAGGTCCGAGAAACCCAAGGACTTCGCCTTTATTGACCGTGAACGTGAGATTGTCCACGGCGCATTTGGATCCGAAATGTTTGGTGAGGTTTTCGACTTCGATCATGGGTTGAAGGGTCAGGTGCAGGTTGGCGAGGCGTTGCCGCACTCGAAAACGGCACCGTGGAGTGTTCTTGTTTGAAAAAATCATAATTCTTGGGATACGCGTTATTTGCGTCCGCGTAAATTGTGTCTTGAACGATCCCATGGGGTGGCGGCAGTATGTCTCCAGTCCATGGCAACCACCCGCGCCGAGCCCGAAGTCATCTATGAAGGCATTCCAGCTTCACCGGGCATCGCCATTGCTCCGGTGCATGTGACCGCCCGCGGGTTTTCCGCGCCCGAGGTGTATGCAATCGACGAGTCCGAGGTCGGGCGCGAACAGGAGCGTTTCCAACAGGCCATCGAGATTACCAAGCGGCAGTTAATCGAACTCCAAAGTCGGCTCGAGGATCTATCGGGAGAAACCGCCAGCAGCATTTTCGAAGCACACGTGATGATGATCGAGGACCGTGCCGTGGTCCAACGCGTGCTGGGAACAATCGCCAATCGCTTGCAGAACGCGGAATTCGCGTTTTACGCGGTGATGCAGAACTTCCTCGAAGCCATGCGCCGCATCCCGGACCCTTTCCTGCGCGAACGCACTGCGGACATCGAGGACGTGGCCCAACGCGTGCTGCGGAATTTTTCCGCCGACGCCGACGCCCGGCACATGGGTCCCGACGACCAGCACATTCTTGTCGCCTACGATCTGGCACCCTCGGATACCGCATTGATGAACCGCAGGCACGTTCTGGGATTCGCGACGGAACAAGGCAGCCTGAATTCCCACACCGCCATCCTTGCCCGGGCGTTCGGCGTGCCCGCCGTGGTCGGCCTCGAAGGTGCCGTCATCGACGTGATGGCGCTCGCGCCCGCGATTCTCGATGGCTATACCGGCAAACTCATCCTCCATCCCGCGCCGGACACCCTCGCACGCTATCAGCAACTGTGCGAAGCCAAAGCCAGAATCCGCAGTTCGCTCGATGCGGTGCGTGGTACGGCCACCGAAACCATCGATGGCAGGCCGCTCATGGTATCGGCTAACATCGAGATCATCGATGAACTGCCGCTGGTGAAACGCAGTGGTGCCCGCGGCATCGGCCTCTATCGGACCGAATTCCTGCTCCTCAACGGCGAGGAAATGCCCGACGAAAAACGCCAGGTTGAGATCTATTCAAAGCTCACCCGCGAAATGGCGCCGCATACCGTGATCATCCGGACCTTGGATGCCGGCGGCGACAAACTTCCGGTGGAGCCGCTCACAGACATCGAGCCCAACCCGTTCCTCGGCTGGCGTGGGATTCGTGTTTCATTGGCGCGCCCGGCGATGTTCCGCGAACAAATCCGAGCCATCCTGCAGGCCAGCGCGGCAGGGCATGTGGCCGTGATGTTTCCGATGATCTCGGGACTCTCGGAAGTTTGGCGCTGCAAGGAAATGGTGCGCCGCTGCATGGACGAACTGGAAAAGGAAGGCGTTCCGTTCGACCGTGACCTTCCCGTCGGCATCATGATCGAAGTGCCGGCAGCCGCCCTGTGCGCCGATTTGCTGGCACCCGAGGTGGATTTCTTTTCCATCGGCACCAATGACCTGATTCAATACACCCTCGCCGTGGATCGCGTTAACCCCTATGTCGCCGATCTTTACCGCCCGACCCACCCGTCGGTCATCCGCCTGATCAAACGCACCATCGACGCCGCCATCGATCACGGCATCTGGACCGGCGTCTGCGGCGAAATGGCCGCCGACATCCGCCTCACACCCCTCCTGATCGGTCTCGGCGTCGAGGAATTGTCCGTCGGCCCGCAAAAAGTGCCGGACGTCGGCCAGGCGATCCGCTCGCTGAGCTACGCCGAGTGCGCCGCCATGGCCGACGAGGCGCTGCGCCACAACCGCAGCCAGGGCATCCTCGACCTCTCGCTCGCCCTCGCCCGCAAACACTACGGCGAGTTGTTGGACTGAGGCCGCCCGGGAGACGCAAGAC
>JAPLUJ010000174.1 GCA_026397695.1 Verrucomicrobiota bacterium
CCCAGCCAAAGCGGTGTCGGCGTTCGTGCCTCACTCTGCCACCGCACTCCATGCATTGTCTTGCGCAGGGTCCGCGCAGGTATGGAGTGCGGTGGGAAGCGCAGCGCCACACCGCTTTGGCTGGAAACCGTTGCCTCATGCCAAAAAATTCCAAAAACATCCAGCCGTCCCCTAACAGCATCGTCCCTAACATCGCCATCAGTCCTCCACCGTGTGGTGAGTGCAGGGTCCATGAGTAGCCTTTGCCCAGCCAAAGCGGTGTCGGCGTTCGTGCCTCACTCTGCCACCGCACTCCATGCATTGTCACTTCTGGGTGTCGTATATCTGTCTGATCTCTTCTTCCGTCAGCGCGCGGCCAAAGACCATAACCTCGTCAACGGTGCCGACGAACCTGGCCCGATCCGGGTAGTCGCCCCAGATGCGGCCGATAGCCAGGGGCGACGTGGCAGTATTCACCGGGACTTCCTTGGAGACATCCAGCTTGCCATCCAGATAGAAGCGAACTGTCTTTCCATCGAACGTCGCCGCAGCGTGGTACCATCGTCCCGCCGAGAACGGCGTTGCGGACCACACGTCGCTCTGGTTGACACCCCACATCCCTATCGTCTTCGTTCCACCAACGCAGTGCACCCCAATCGCAAACAGGGTCCCGGAGCAAAACGGATCAGCATAACAATTAGACCTGCCAAAACCGACCGGAACTGCGGTCTTCCCGACGGGCAGGTCATCGCATCGGATCCATGCAGCCAGCGTTCTGGGCTTCGAACCTTCGATTTCCACGTTCCTTATGCTCTCAATCTGGCTGCTACGACCGTCCATCTCATACGCCCCGCCGACCTTCCCCTTCGATGTCCACTTCGCATCCTTCACTTCGCCGGCATTTCCTTTTCCGCTCTCATCCGTCACCTTGCCGCCCTCGTCTCTATCGAACGAGTAGTACAAGACCAACGCTTTCCTCAGCCCCTCGAGCATCGCCGCACCGGATAAGATAACATTGATCTCTTTGATGTGCTCGACGCCAATCGCCACCTTTCCGAACACCGTCTCCAACTTGACCGGCGAGAGTGTGAGGACGCCTTTGAGCTTGTCGCCGTTGCGCAGATCGAAAGCTGCCGTTTCATGATCTTCGCCCATTTTAATGGTGAGGATCTGGTGCAAGGGAATGTCCATCCTGGCGTAGGACGTCTGCACCGATAGCGAATCAAGCCTGGGAGTTCCGATGATGCGCGAGCCGTCCGTGAGGTCCAGCTCAAGACGAAGTTGCGGTTCGGGCTTGTCTTGTCCCGCCCACACCGTGCCGATTAGCATCATGGCCGTAAACACTGCAATACATGGTACGATTCTTTTCATGTCATCCTCCTTATGTTGTTGTCTGTACCCGTTACTTCTGGGCGTCGTAGATTTGCTTCACTTCGGGCTCTGACAAGGCACGGTTGAAGATCATGACTTCGTCCAACTTGCCCGCGAACGACGATGCTTGGATGTGCTCACTGCCGCCGACGTAGGCCAGATTGCCTTCTCCATGCGCAATCATGACCGCGCCCGCCTTCCCGGCTATCTTGACCCCGTTCCTGTAGATCTTCCGCGCCGACCCGTCGTACGTGCATGCGATGTGGACCCACTCATTGTCAACGAGGGGAAGCGTGTCCGTCGCGAGGTCATCGTTTATACCGTTTGCGCTGAACCTGTACACGATCTCGCGGTCTGAACCGGCCTGCGTGATAGTGATTGAGGTGTTAACCACCCCATTCATGAAAAACCTTGGCCAATTGGAGCCATTGCCCGTTCGACAGACCCAGAAACATACACTGTGGTTCTGAAGGGACTTCAGCGCGGCATTCGGACAGGATAGATAGTCACTGCGTCCGTCAAACGAACACGCCCCTCCAATCCTGCCCTCCGCGGTCCACTTTGCACCCTTCACTTCGCCGGCATTCCCTTTTCCGCTCTCATCCGTCACCTTGCCCTTTTCATCCCGGTCGAACGAGTAGTGCAAGACCAACCCGTGCTTCAGCGAATCCGGCAGCGCCCCAAGGGATAACACGACGCGAAACGTTCGGATGTGCTCGACGCCGATCGCCACCTTCCCGAACACTGTCTCCAACTTGACCGGCGCGAGTGTGAGGACGCCCTTGAGCTTGTCGCCGTTGCGCAGATCGAAAGTTGCCGTTTCGTGATCTTCGCCCATTTTAATGGCGAGGATCTGGTGCAAGGGAATGTCCATCTTGGCGTAGGACGTCTGCACGGGCAGCGACTCGATCTCCGGAGTTCCTACCACGTGGGAACCATCGGCCAGATCGAGTTCAAGACGAATCTGCCGTTCCGTCCTATCTTGTCCCGCCCACACCGTGCCGGCCAGTGCCATCGTCATTAGAACCATCATACAGGGAGAGAATCGTTTCATGTCATTGTATTGTTAGAAGTTATGCACTTCCATGCGTCACAGCGGTTTGGCTGAGAAATTGCGGATCCAGATCATGCATTCCCATGGTGTTTGAAAGCCGATGCCGCCATGGTCCAGCGTCTGGCCGCCGATGCACGCGCCCATTTTTTCATCCCGCACGTCGGCGAGTTGTTTGCCGTCAACCCACACCTGGATGCGCGTTCCGCGCACATCTATCCGGAATTTATTGCCGGCCTGCGGGTCGAGCTTCAAGCCCTTGCCATCGGCCAGGCTGCGGCTGACTTCGGTCTGCGGATTGCCCCAGCCGGACGCCACATTGCAGTGGCTGTTATAGCCGCAGCCGAGGCCCCAACTGCCGTCGCCGCTGAGGCTGAGGGTGTAGTTGCTCCAGCCGCGCTCGTTCCAGCTTTCCTTGGCGTCCGCGACATGGAACATGACATATCCGGCGCGGTGGTCCAGGGGCAGCCCGTGCGGGTTGAATGATGGGTCCACGCCGCGCATGCAGAACTCGAACTCCATGCTGTAGTTCTTCCATGCGGCGCTGCCGAGGTTGCTGATAAGCGTGGCTCCGCGTCCGTGACCGCCGTGGCCGTAGCTGAATCCCGGCCGCGCCTTGGGCAGCGAAACCAGCTTGTCCCCCTGTACCTCGAACAGGGTCCGCCACGGCGTCCAGTTCACGCCGCCAAAGGCCATGGTTCCTTTGCCCGCCGGCAGCGCCCCGCCCCCAATCGTGACGCGCAGTGCTTTGATGTGTTCGATGCCTATCGAAACCTTCCCGAACACGGTCTCCAACTTGATCGGCGCGAGTGTGAGGACGCCCTTGAGCTTGTCGCCGTTGCGCAGATCGAAAGTTGCCGTTTCGTGATCTTCGCCCATTTTAATGGCGAGGATCTGGTGCAAGGGAATGTCCATCTTGGCATAGGACGTCTGCACGGGCACCAAATCGATGCTTGGGACACCGATGATGCGCGATCCGTCCGTGAGGTCCAGCTCAAGACGCAGTTGCGTTTCGGGCTTGTCTTCTTCCGCCCATGCCGTGCCGGCCAGTGCCATCGTCATTAAAACCATCATACAGGGAGCGAATCGTTTCATGTCATTGTATTGTTAGTATTTACTATCGGGGTTGGCGCGCATGAGAAAGCAGGGAAAGCGGGTGCGGCGAGCGGTGACCAGGGGTTGTTGCGTGGCTTCATCCATGATGTGACACGTGAATGCGGAAGTTCTTGGAAATATTCTGTCGAATGTCAGTGCCGGGGTGGTTCGTGATCCGCGTCGCGCGGCTTGCGTAGCGCGGGACGACCTGTATTGACCCACCGCACGACTGCACCCTACCTCAAAACGCCGCCGGTGTCTGTAAATGGTGTGTAAAATGTGGGGATGGGTGACCGTTCACTAATCAGCGATCCGCGATCTCCGCCATCGGCGGTCGCTGTCTGCTAGACGGAGCGGGACGCTCCGGGCACGGTCTGCGGCAAGATGCCACAGCCACTATCCGGGCACGGTCTGCGGCAGGATTCAGGAAATCATGGGAGCGAGCGCAGCAGCTTGGCAATTTCCTTGCGCGCTGGCGCGGACGGTTGGGCGCCGAGGCGGGTGACGGAGATCGCAGCGGCGGCGTTGGCGAAGCGCACGGCATCATCCAGCGGTTTGTTTTCCGCCAGTGCCACGGCGAGTGCGCCGTTGAAGATGTCGCCCGCCGCGGTGGTGTCCACGGCCTTGACTTTGAAGCCGGGCACCCGGCGGTTTCCGTCAGCATCCGCAATGAAGGCACCGCGCGCGCCCAGCGTGAGAATCACCGTCTCAACACCGCGCGCGCGCAGTTTGGCCGCCGCCTTCGCCGCGGAGGTGTTGTTGGTCACCGGGATGCCGGTGAGCAGCTCGACCTCTGTTTCGTTAGGTGTTAGGACCGAGACATGGCGGAGCAAGGTATCCGGCAACGGCCGGGCGGGGGCGGGATTGAGAATCACGCGCACTCCGGCCTTGGTGGCGAGTTCGGCGGCGGCTTGCAGTGTCTCAAGCGGCGTTTCCAGTTGCATGACCAGCACGCTCGCCCCGGCAAAAATTTTGGCGGCCTTTTTCACATCGGCGGGCGACAGCCGCCCGTTCGCCCCCCCCGCCACGGCGATGCTGTTCTCGCCATCCTTGGCGACGAAGATGAGCGCCACCCCGGACGGCGCGCTCGGGTCACGAAAAACATAGTCCACATAAATGCCATGCTTGATGAACCCGGCGACGGCCTGCTTGCCGAGCATATCCTGGCCAACGCGGGCAATGAACGTGACCTGCCCGCCGGCACGCGCCGCCCCGACCGCCTGATTGGCGCCTTTGCCGCCAGCCGCCGTGACGAAATCGCCGCCCAGAATGGTTTCACCCGGCCGCGGAATGCGCGCGAGTTTGATGATCATGTCGGTATTGGAACTGCCGACCACAATGATGGATTTCTTGTTCATAATAGATATATGCGGTGTCAGGTTAGAGTTTTGAGGCGATCAGAACCACCAGGCCTATCAGGTAAAACAGAAACATCGCACCGAGGAGTTTGGAGGTGCCCTGCGGCGCACCCTTGAATTCCTGCCAGATGAACACACCCCACAGAGCGCCGACCATCGTGGCACCTTGGCCGAGGCCATAAGACAGGGCGGCGCCCGCCTTGGTGCTGGCGATGATGCTGAAGCTCATGCCGACATTCCAAATGATGCCGCCAAGAATACCGATCAGGTGCAGGCGGACATTGCCCTTGGTGAAATAGTCGTGGTAAGTCACCGGCTCGCCGTTGAACGGCTTGGCCATGACGATGCTGTTCCAGATGAAGTTCGACGCGAGCAGCCCGGCGCTGAATAACACAATCGCCGTGTAGGGACTTAACTTGCCGACTTCCAGCAGGTGCGCCGGACCGTCAATCCGGCCCATCGATTGCGCGACGAAACTATAGAAAAAACCCATCAGCAGACCCGCGACGACGGACAGAACGATGCCTTTCACCGGGGTCTTTTTGCCCGCTGCGGCCAGTTTCTTGTAAGCGAGCGCATCCAGCACGATGGCCACCACCACTGCCGCCACGCCTAGTGCGAGCATCGGCGCGTTGCCTTCGGGCTTGGCCGCATAGGTCGTGATGACACCCAGCACGAGTGCCAATCCGACGCCGACGGGAAAGGCGACCGCCATCCCCGCGATGTCAATGGCCGCGACCAGCAGGATGTTGGAGAGGTTGAAGATGACGCCGCCAATAAACGCCGAAGCCAGCCACTTGCCGTCCGCCTGATGCAGGTCCGCTAGAAAACCACGGCCGCCGCTACCATGGCTGCCAAGCGTGAACGCCAGCAACAGCGAAAGCAGGAACACGCCGATGGCATAGTCCCAGTAAAAGAGCTGGAAGCGCCATTCCTTGCTGGCAAGTTTCTGCGTGTTGGCCCAGGACCCCCAGCACAGCATCGTGATGATGCACATTGCGACGGCAACGG
>JAPLUJ010000440.1 GCA_026397695.1 Verrucomicrobiota bacterium
GGCAACTCGACGATGACGATTTCAAGACCCGCGAGGAAGCCACGCGCCAACTGAGCATGACCGGCCCGGCAGCCCTGCGCCTATTGCAACAAGCCGCGCAAAGCGGCAGTGAGGAAGTTAGAGATCGGGCACGCAAAATCATCGCGGCGGCCGACGCCGGTGAGTGGCTGAAATGAGATACGATACTGACCCTGGGCTACGCCATGATCTTTACACACAAATCCCGGAGGAATTGCAGATGGTAGTCCGGGGACGAGGCCGCAACGCGGCCGAATACCCCGGGATCCGGGGCAGATGAATTCGACCCCGGTCGGCATGCGCGTCAATTTAAGGACTTGTCTTTGGTTCTGCGGGAATTGTCGCGATGCTTCAGTTGGGATGGCAAAGCGCGAGTGGTGCCACCGACTTTTTCTCAAGTTGACGCGCATGCCCGGCCGGGGTCGCAGCAAAGGCCGCCGAGTATTGCGGCTCTTTCTCTGGCGAGTCTGGAGATGCGCGCTCCGCGCGAATGTTAGATCACCCGTCGCGGTGCAGGAAATCCAGCAGCGCCTGCGAGGATTTGAGCGAGATGCCGGGCAGGGTGGCGATCTGCGCGGCCGTCGCGGCCTTGAGGCGCGTGACGCTGCCGAATTTTTCCAGCAGCAGGCGTTTTTTGTTAGGTGAGATGCCGGGGCAATCATCGAGCAGGCTCTCGCGCATGCGGCGGCCGTAGAGCAAAGCGTTGTAAGCGTTGGCGAAACGGTGGGCCTCGTCGCGGATGCGCTGGAGGAGTTTGAGAGCGCCCCGGTCATGCGGGATGAGAAGCGGCGCGCTGCGCCCGGGGATGAAGACCTCCTCATGCTGCTTGGCCAGGCCGATGACCGGTAAAGCGTGCAGCCCGAGGGCGCGCAGCTCTCTAACAGCCATGCCGAGCTGGCCTTTGCCGCCATCGACGATGACCAGATCCGGCAGCACGATTTTCGCGCGGCCTGCGCGGGCCAGTCGGCGCTGGGCTTCCAGCGGGTCTTCCTGGGACGTGCCGGAGTCCGGATCGGCCGCGGAGTTTTCTAGCAGAATACGCGCATACCGGCGGCGGATGACCTCGGCCATCGAGGCGAAATCGTCCTGGCCGGCGACGGTTTGGATGCGGTAGCGGCGGTAGTTTTTGTGGTCTGGCAGGCCGTCGGTGAAGCGCACCATCGAGGCGACGATGTGGTTGGACGAGACGTTGGAAATATCGAAGCACTCCATGATGCGGGGTGGTCCGGCGAGGTCGAGTTCCTCGCCGAGTTCGGCGAGGTCCGTAGTGGGTTTCACGGTGGTGGGCACGCCGCGGCCACGGCTGAACTGACGGGTGGGTGACAGGGTTTTTTCGAGATTCCACAGGACGTCGCGGAGGGTGGCGGCTTGTTCGAAGTCGAGGGCTGCGGCCGCCGTTGCCATCTCGTGGCGCAGCGTGTCTAACAGCTCGCGCTTGCCTTTGCCTTCGAGGATGCGGCAGGCTTCCCCGATGCGTTCGGCATACTCCTCGCGGGTGATGCGCCCGCTGCACGGGGCCGAGCAATTGCGGATGATATCCGCGTTGCAGTGGCGGTAGTCGATTTCCCCGGGATGGAGCGGGCGGCAAACACGCAGGCCGAAGCTGCGGTTCAGCCATTCAAGCGTGTGGTGGAGTGCGCTCGAGTGCGGGAACGGCCCGAAGTAGCGCGCGCCATCGTCTTTTTTCATCCGCGTGGTGGTGAAGCGCGGCCACGGATCGGCCAGCCGTATTCTGGCTAACAGAAATCTTTTGTCGTCGCGGAACGCGATGTTGTAGCGCGGGCGGTAATCCTTGATGAGCTTGCCTTCTAACAACAATGACTCCTCCTCGTTGCGCACGGTGTGGAACTCGAAGTCGTGGATCGAATCGATGAGCGCGCGGGTTTTCAGGCTGGCGCGCATTTTCTGTGAGGCCATGAAATACGACGACAGGCGTTTTTTCAGGTCGCGCGCCTTGCCGACATAGATGATCGAACCCAGACGGTCCTTCATCAGGTACACCCCGGGTTGGTGGGGCACCTCGCGGAGTTGGGCGCGGAAATACGGGGCGTTCATGCGGGCTATTTATCCTAGAAAGAGAAATGAAACCGCAGATGGACACAGATGAACGCTGATAATAATAGACTTCCGAAAATCTCGCGCCTCATCTGTTGGGTGAGCCATCCGATTGTTATAACCTCTTGAAAATCTGTGTCTATCTGCGTCCATCTGCGGTTCTATTTTCCTCTTTATGTTTATCGAAAGGCCGGAAACGAAAAATTCAACGGGAATCCGCCCACGGACGCAAGATCCTCACGGTTCGCCCACGGTCGGATGGGGCACGACCACTGCGGTGGCTTTCACCGCGCGGGTCAGCACCTCTTTGGCCGTTTGGCCGGGCGGCACCGGCGGGTGGGCCATGCCGCGATAGCGCAGCGGTTGGTAGCCGAGGGCGAGCAGCGCATCTAACGGCGCTTGCTTGAGGCCGGGTTTCCAGTAGTCGGGGCCGCCGCCGGTTTCGTAGTAGTAGAGCCACGTGTGTTGGGGATTCGACCAACCGGCGCAGAGGATCACATGACGCCGCGGGATGTTGAGCAGATCCCCGGGACGCAAATCCCGGGCGCTCGGCAGGGCGCTGCACACCGCCGGCAATTGCGTGGTGTCATGCACGGAGGGCAGCTTCAAACAGCGGGAGACAAAGCCGGAGCAGTCCACACCCGCGGCGTGCGCGCTCACCGCGGCGTTGTCGGCCTGGCGTTTGGCAGGCGACGAGACATCACCGCCGGCATAACCGTTAGATATGGCCGCATCAAACGAGTCGGGGTCGTCAAAGCCGCCCCATTTGTAGGGAATCCCGTTATTGACCGTGCCGGGAATCCACCACCCTTTGCGTGCGGATTGCGGTTCGTAGCCGACATCCGGGGTGTTGACCAAAACGCCGGCCTTGTCCTTGCCGTGCCGGATGTTGTTAGCAAACGGCCGCCAGGCATGGCTGGCGAAGCGTTGCGCAATGGCCATCGATTCCTCGGGGGTGAGTTGTGAGGGAGCGGCTGCATCCCCCGGGATGAGCGGCTGCGGCGGCGGTTGGGACGGGGGCACGGTGCAGCCCGTGGCGAGCAGCAGGATGGCAAGTAGCAGACATTTCACGCGCGAATGCTGCGGGATAGGATGAGGGATGAACAGTAGGAAACAGGGAGTGCCATTTGGATTGACCTGCGGCTGCCGGGTTTGCACGCTGCTTGCCATGGCCATCCGCCTTTCACTCGCGATTCCTGCCATGGTTGTGCTCGCGCTGGCGGCTGACGCCGCTGCCCCGAAAACCAGTCCGCGTTGCGCTCTGGTCATTGGCAATGCCAGATACGAAGCAACCGTGGGTCCGTTGCGCAATGCGGTGAGTGATGCCAAGGCGGTCGCCAAAACGCTGCGCGGGCTGGGATTTTTCGTCATCGAAGAGCACAACGTCACCCGTGACGAACTGTTGGAGGCGGTGGCTGAGTTCCGCGGCAAACTCCGTGGGGCGGAAGTCGCCTTGTTCTACTATGCCGGCCACGGCATTTCCGTCACCGGTTCCAACTATCTGATACCTGTCAGATCCGGCTACAAGCCCGACGATGCCGATGAGATCACGCTGCGGCTGCTCGCGGAGACCAAGTTGTTCAACGCGGAACAAGTGGTCGCGGAAATGAGTGCCGCTGGCGGACGTTGCAATCTGGTCATTCTGGACGCCTGCCGCACCACACCCGTGGCCCGCAACCCGCGCACCCGCGATGCCGCCACACCGGGCGGCCTCGCCGAAATGAAGCCGCCAGCGGGATCCCTCATCGCCTTCGCCACCGACGCCGGACGCACCGCGCAGGATGGTGCGGGAAGCAACGGTCTTTATACCGAGGAGTTGCTCAAGCATGTGCGTACCCCGGGCCTCACCATCGAACAGGTATTCAAACGCACGCGTGCCGGTGTCATGCAACGCTCCGATGGCGGACAGATCCCCGCCGAATACTCGCGGCTTGTCGGCGATGATATCTATCTGGCAGGACCCGCAACCCCGCCCGCAACCGAACTCGACCGTGCGCCCAAAGCCGAGCAGGTGCAGCCGCAGCCGCCCAAGGCGAGTGTGATCAACAAACTGGCCGCCGCCGGCCGGGCTGTGGAATGTGTCGAAGCCCTCAAACTAACAGCCGCAAGCCGTGGTCCCGGCGATTATGCCGCAGCGCCGCTGGATACTCTGTTAGAACTCGCCAAGGAGGATCTCAAGGATGTGACCGAGCCATCACCCAAGGTCGAGGCCGTCATGAAAAACTGCGAGCTCGCACTCGAGGTGTTGCGCGAGTGTATGCCGCCGGATCATGCGCAACAACCGGCACTCACCGCCAAGGCGCAAAACCGCCGTGGTGACTGTCTGCTGTTGTTAGGCCGTGCGGAGGATGCACTGCAAGCATACAACGTCGCCATCCCGCTCGCCCCCACGGACGCCTACCCGGTCTACAACCGGGGCCGCGCGCAACTCGCGCTGGGCCGCACGGAAGACGCCAAAGCCGATTTCACCGCCGCCGCCAGCAGCAAGTTCAAACAACCCAAGGCACGCCAACTGGCACAGGCGGCGCTGGCGGAGATGAAGTGATGCCGACTTTGATTAGATCAACAACACAGAGACAGGCAATAAACCCTAATATGCCAACAATGCTAAGGGTGAATCCGAAACATTTTTGATCAAGCGCATATTGAAAAACACTCTACAGTGATGTTTTTAATTTTGATTAAAAAGCGCTTTATTTACCTTTTGTTCTTCATCGGCATAATTCTTTTGGCTTGGATCTATCGACCTTATCCAGCACTCGATAGAGCAAAAATACACCCCTTGTTGAGAAGGGTAGATTTCACGGATAGCTTAGAATACGACACTTATGGAGATGGTGGCAGTCTATGGATTTCGATTTATCACGGTGACGAAAAGGCAATAGAAATGTGTCTTTCCAATTCACTTGACCAGTCTTTCTTTGATAGAGGGCAGCTATATATCGGTTCGTATTTTTCCCATCCTGAATCTATATTGGTTACAAATTATGACCATACGAGATTTCTACTAGCTTCCATGCTCTTACACAAAGGAAATAAAAAACCGGGAGATTATGAGGCTGTTGCTCTTTTGACTGGAAGAACTAAAGACTGGATACGTTGTTTGATTAGTGGTTTGCAACACAGGCTCTTTTAGCAAAAGCCCGGCATGTCCTAATCGCAACCGGGGATGGCAGTTGGATCGTTCACCTTGGGGGTGAGCCGACATGTATCCATGAATTGCTCCAAATCAGTTAAATCGACGGTTTCCATTTTCCCTTTTGGGTTCATGCGGACGGCTTGCACATCCATCGAAAGGCCGGAAACGGAAAACTCAACTGGAATCGACACTTTAGAGGCAGGTGCCCGGTTTGGTCAGGCAGCGGGCCTGCTCAAACGTCGGGACGGGTCGGTAATCCGGCAGGGCGGCGTATTTCAGGTTCCGGCGGCCCCAGTAACTGCCGTAGTACTGGCAATTGGTATCCACCCAGTTGGTGATTTTCACCCGTTCCTCGAGGGTCAGGCGAATATCCTTGTGGGTTGCGGCGAGTTTACGTGCCCGTTCCGCCTGCGTTGGATCGGCGAGTTGGACCATCCCCGGGGACAGCATGGCCACCAGCACGCTGGCATGGGATCCGAGCGACTTCGCCGGCAGATAATGCACATTGCCGGTTTTGGGATGGTTTTCACCGATGACCGGTCCTAACACATTACGGTCGAACCGCCCCTTGCGTCTTTCAGGCACCAGACTTTCATAAGAAACATTGAACTGATTGGTCTGCGTGCCGCACAGATTCAGGTTGCCCTTGGGCTTGTCCCCGTCGTGGCATTTGAGGCAATGCCGGTCCAATACCGGTTGCACATCCGAGGCATAATCGAGCGGTCTTCCGCCGGCCTTTTCGCCGGGTTGGGGACCGGGTATCGACGGTGCCCGCTTCATGGCCATGCGCGCCACGGTCAGCACTTTTGCCGACGCGCTTTCGGGAACCTCGTGGCATCCCACGCAACCGCGAACCTCTCCCGGCATGTAATTGACGAAGGTGCGCTCCGTCTGCAGCGCCATGAAATTCCTGTCCAGCGCCTGCAGGATGATGTTGGCATTGGCAGGCACCACGAAATAGGCGGAGCCGTCCGTTTCCACCGGCACAATGCCATGCTGCACCTTCAGTCCGAGGTGGGTGTCCTTGGTGATGCAGACGTGCTGTTGGTCATATCCATCTCCGTCCCAGTATCGGCGCACCGCCCATGGACGCGGCACCTGTTCGAGTATGCGCAGATAGGTCACCTCGCCGCGCTTCACATTCTCCAACCCATGATAGATATCATTCACCATGCACAGCGCCTGGTTCTTCGCCGCCACGGCCGGGTTCACCGACATGATCGTCACCGGCGGCACGGCACGCCGCTTCACCGGATAGGGCAGCCAGCACGAGATCGCGGGATCCTGATAGACCGGCGTGACCTGGCCCTTGTCATCCAGCAGGTAAAGACCGTAACCCGCAGGCGCTTTCCATGGCGCACCCGCTGGTTTGTGCGCGACCAGGAATTTCTTGTCCGACAACGGCCAGGGATCCTTGAACAACGGACCGTTGCCGCCGCCGTCGTTCTTCCAGGAACCGTCCGCTTGGCGAAACGCAAAGCCGCCTTCCCCCTTGATGTCCACATCCGGCGTCATATAGGTCATCGGATCCCGGCTGCGGATATCCCGGTTCATATCCAAGCGTATGACGGTGCCCATCCCGTTCTGGGGATAATGCGGCACACCCATGACGACATAATGATTTTGGACATCCGGAATCGCCCGGCCATAGATCATCGTGGGGGGGAGCGCGATGTCGTTGCCGTAGATCTCGGCGGACCCGGACCCGTCCGGCCGCATCGCCCACAGCCCCTTCACGCTGACCGCACCCTTGTCCACATACTCCCACCGCGTGTACATGATACGACCGTCGGGCAGCACCACCGGCGACGCTTCGCTCACCGAACTATTGCTCAACTTGCGCATGTTCTTCCCGTCGCCGTCCATCCGATAGAGCACGGTGCTGGTGAAATCATCCGGCCCGTCGCACAGGATCCCGAATTGGCAGCGCGTGGAAATGAAGGCAATGCCGCCGTCCGGAAGATAACACGGCTGCATGTCGTCGGTACCGTGGTGATAGTGCCCGCCCACGCGGTATTTGCGCACCAGTTCCGCCTCGTCGTCTTGCGGAAACGTCAGTTGCCGCAAGCCCGACCCGTCGAGGTTCACTTCGTAGATCCGGTATCCATCCTGCGCACCTTTTTTCCACGCAAAGACCACCCGCTTCGCATCGAATGACAGATCAAAGCGCTCAAACACCCCGTCCTTCAGGCCGGGCACCACCTCCCTGACAGATCCATCCTTCAGGTTCAGCGCGCAAATATTGCCGCCGGGCAGCAGGTGAAGCGCTTGACGAAGAGCAGTTGCTCGAAGTCCGCGCCCGGGACCAGGTCGGGGGCGCCGGTGGCCATCCCGGCAACCGCGCAAAACGCCGCGCCCAGCGCGATCCGGCACTTGCTGCCGACCCGCCCTAACGTGTCGTGTCGGCGAAGGTTGAAAGCGGATGGGATCATGGAGTGGTTCGGTTTCATGTGTTACACGGTGATTTTAGCCCGCGATTCCCGTGCTGCAAGCCAAATGCATCCGTCAGCCAGGAATGGCGACTTACCGAAGCCGCTTGAAATTTGCGGGGCCGCGTGGCGCGCGTGCGGGGGATTGACTCGGTTGCGGGGAAAAAACAGGATGCGCCCTGCATGACCCGGCAAATGGCAATCCGTTTGAGTTCCATGTCACTGATCCACCCTCCATGAGTGAATCAGCCGAGCTTTTCGCACACCGCCGCCCACACTCTATCGGTTTCCAATTCGCGCTGGCAGCGTGAGTCCAGCGGGCATTTCGCGAGCAGGCACGGCGCGCATTCGACGTGCCGGCGGACGACCGCATGCCGCCGCCCTAACGGGCGCTTCCAGACCGGATCATTCGGGCCGAACAGCGTCACGCACGTCGTCCCGACATGAGCCGCCACGTGTGCCAGCGATCCATCCGCCGCGATGACCAACCCGTGGCCCGCCAGCATGGGCAGCATCGCGCCCAACGGCGACACCCGGGCATGCTCCGCCCGCCCGCCGAGTTCGTTAGATAAGGATTTCCCCAAGCCACGGCCACCGTCCACGCCCGCCACGGTGAGCCGCAGGTTGCGTTCCAGGATTTTGTTGGAAATTTCCACCCACCTCTCCAACGGCCATTCGTAACTCGGGCCGAAGTCCGAGTCCGGGCTGAGCAGCACGGATCCGGCCACCGGATCGATCCCGCCAGGCGCGGGCGCGAAAAATTCCGCGTTGCCGGTATGGATGCCCATCGCCTCGACCGCTGATAGATAAAACCTCACCCGGTGCTCGGAAAATTTTTCCGCAACCCTGAGCGGATGCGTCAGCCGCCGTTTCAGTTTCCGCTCGTCCGGGCCCAGGCACCGCAGCACGTCCGCGAGTTTGACCGCGTCCGCCACAAATCCCGGGGCCCAAACCAAGGCCGCCTGCCAGAGCCCGCGGATTGCCGGGACCACGGCTTTGGCCTTGGCCTTCGCCCGGAACGCCAGCACCTCCAAACCCGCCAGGGTTTGCCAGAACTCCCGCTGTTCCTCGCGGCACATCACCCCTATTCCCAAGCCGGACGCCACCAATGCCCGCACCGCAGGCACCGCAAAACACGCCTCGTCCCAACCCTCCGGCGCCGCCACTAACAAATCACGTCCAGGCATCGTCACGCACCAACCCTAACGCCCCAACCCGCCCACGGAAACCGTAAAGTCATCGTTCACTAGCCATGCGGAACATGATAGGGCGTGACCGCCGGGCGCTTCGTGGCTGGCGCATCTTGCGCCAGTCTGTGCAAGGAGCGTCTCGCTCCGCGTCTTCTCTCTAAAACGGCACCTCGCCTACAAGCTCCTTCGCCTCCTCAGCCGTCCTCTCCGCCGTGTTTTTCAACGCCGCGATTTCCTGCTCCAGTGCCTCCTGCTGGGCGGCGTTGATGTCTTCGTCCGCAAGATCCTGCGTCCATGGGGACCAGTATCTTTTTTCGAGCATGACCGATATTTCTTGAATTCCCTGGTATCCTTGCCACCATCCGCGCCGATGACATACGCTAGTCAGCAGCTCGCAGAAGCGCTTCAAGAGCTCGCCAAGGAGCCAAGCCATCCAAAAGGATACGGCACCACCCGGGTTCCTTCGACCATTGATACCAGGGACAAACGTCTGGTGTTTCCTCCAGCAGTGGCCAGCTTTCTTGAAAACACCAATCGCTACACCGAAGCCACCAAAGCCGTTAGTGTCGGGGTTTATTGACCGGGGCTCATGAGCATGCGTCTAGCTGAAGGAACTCAAGCCGATTGGTTGGACACCCGGCCCGAAGCTGGTTTTTCTAACTTCCTATTCATCGATCGGAACTATGCCGCTCACCCTGTGATGCGCCGGATTTTTTCCCTGGCGCGCAAGCATGGGTTTCAATCCGTTCTCATTGAACATCTGGACGAAGGCAGATGCCCGACCATCACCGAGGAAAATGAAGCCCTTGCGATTCGTCAACCGAACTTCACGGGATCGGAAGTTCATCGCTTGTCCTTCTTCCGCTGTCCCCCAAATAACGAACCGATGCCCGGGGATTTTATTGGCAGCGTGGTTTTCAAAACCGACACTTTCACGGGCTTTCCGAATCCGCGCAGCCATGTTTACGAGGCTGTCCTGCCGCCACCACGCAACTCACAGGAGAACAATTTCATTCACTGCTGCCGGCGCTATGATTTCCATACCTCCGCTGGAAATTTTTCCGCCCGCGGCGCTCTTTATGCCCAGCAGAATGACCTCACCTTCGTCTGTGCACATGTCGCACTGCGCACCGTCTTGGCCTCCATGCTGCCCGGCGGCGACATTTCTTACGCGGAGATAAACCGTATTGTCGGGGTGGATCACCGAGGCACGCAAGTCGGCGGTGGAGCCGGCCTCAGTCCTGACCAGATGGAAGTTGTCCTCAATGATCTATCCATTTCTTACGAAAAGATCGTCCACGAACCTAATGCCCGGCTGTTTCTGCCGACAGACTATCAGCGGAATCTCTACGGGTTCATCGAGTCGGGCGCTCCCGCACTTCTTGGATTTGAACTGGAAGACCCAGCCGCCTCTCCGGGTAACGCAGCGAGACATATCATTCCGGTTTTGGGACACACATTCAATGAAGATGCCTGGGTTCCGGAAGCGGAGCGCAGCTACTTCGCCAAAGGACTTTCCTACTATCCGAGCGAGAGCTGGCTGAGTTCATTCGTCGCACACGACGACAACTTCGGTCCCTATTACTGCCTGCCGCGCAATTTTCTCAAGAAGGAGAATTTCAGGCTCAGTATTGGCCTCAAACGCTTTCCTTCCCTCTTCGGCGCGGTGGAAGCCGAAACGCTTGCCTTTGGTTATGCCCAGGTCCTGGCTCGGTTTTTCGACAAAACCGGACACGATTGGCTGGACAGATTTTCTATATTCACGCGGCTGGGAAGTTTGGTGATTCGCGCACAAACCGTGTCCCGGCCTGAATACCGCCAGCACCTTGAGGGACTCCTCGATTGGGAGGGACTATCGTTGGAGCCCACGTTATGCGAAGGCTTGGTGTCCACCCTGCCAGATTACTTCTGGGTGGCCGAGTTAAGTGCGCCAGAACTATTCACGGCCACGAGGCACAAATTCGGGGAATTCATCATCGCGGCGGACAAACCCCACGCTACGGATTTCTCGCTTCTGCTCGCCGCCAGACTTCCGGGCTACGTCCTCATGCGTAGTGGCGGAAAGCTAGAGGTCAACCCCACCGCATTGGCTGGCCATACTCCACTGTTCGCCCGAAGTTCCGCCTGATACCGCGAAGATAACGCGAAAAAATTGCATGGATCGGGGACCTAAAACGGCACCTCGCCCGCCAGTTCCCGTGCCTCTGCCGCTTTCCGCTCAGCCTCTGCCTTCAACGCTTCAATTTCCTTCTCCAATTCCGCCCGCTGCTCTGCGGTGATCCTGTCGATCACCGCAGCATCCTCTTCCACAACCTGATAGATCGCGTAATCCGCGCTGGCCCGCACCTCGTCCAAGGTTTCGATCAATTCAAGATCACTCGGTTGATCGTCGGCCGAGGCCATAGGACGGATTCCGGTGATGATGGCGGATCACGATGACATGGATGCAATCCAATCGCTGTTCAAAGAGAATATGGTAGGGAAATTTCACGAGATTCGATCGGCGCAGACCCGAGGGATCATAGTGATAGCGTTCTGGGAATGAGGCGATTCCGTCGATGGCGGAATCAAGTTCGTTCCAAAATCTATCCACCAGGTTGTCTGAAATCCCCGCATATTTCATAGCGATTTCCCGAGCGTCTTTCGCAGCTCCAGGGTGAATCATGAGTTCCATCACCGTCGCCGCTTATCGTTCACAAGCCATTTTGAATTCTTCCAAACTCAGCCCCTTTACCTGCCCCGAGTTCAATTCATCCCGCCTGCGGCTGACC
>JAPLUJ010000052.1 GCA_026397695.1 Verrucomicrobiota bacterium
ATGGCATCCATCAGGGAGAAGTCGCTCATGGTCCACGGGAACAAGGTGCCCTCGACATAACCCGAGCCGCTGAGAAAAAACGGCGTTGCCGATAGATCCATGACACGGGTGACACCGAGCTTGCGGTTCACCGCCTCCAAGCCGGAAATCCAGAGACGCGCGGCCTCCTTGTTTTTCTCGGCTTCCTTTTTCTCGTCGCCTTTGAGGTCATCTTCGTCTTCGGCGCTTTCACCCGCCTTCTCTCGGTAGCAGTGATGCGCCTCGTCATTGAGCACGAGGATGTTTTTCATGCCCATGAGGCCGGGCATGACACGCTGGATCATCTGACCTGCGGTTTCGAGGGTCATGATGTCCTCGCCGGTGCGGCCCTTGAGAAGCTGGCGACCGCCTTTAGATATGTCCAGCCGCTCGCGCAGCTTGAAGGCGTGATAGTTGGTGATGATGATTTTCGCCTTGTTCACCTCATCAAGCATGTCGTTCGGCACCAGTTCACGGTCCTTGTAGTAGCAGTCCGGATCATTCGGCTGGAGCACGCGCAGGCGGTCCTTGATGGTCAGGCCGGGAGTGACGACGAGAAACCCACGGGAGAATTGCTTGCTGCCGGGCCGGCGCATGGCGTTGATCGTCTGCCAAGCGATGAGCATGGCCATGACGGTGGTCTTGCCGGCGCCCGTGGCGAGCTTGAGCGCGAGGCGCATGAGTTCTGGGTTGGCTTCCTGATTGACGCTATCCAACAGGCTGAGGATTTTTTTGCCTGGTTTGGAATGGGGCGCGACCTCAGTGAGCCAGATTGCGGTTTCCACGGCCTCGATCTGACAGAAGAACGGACGCACGCCACTGAACTTGTGATGCCGCCAGTGCTGGAGCAGTCGCTGGGTTTCGGGCGTCACCTGCCACAGGCCGGGAGCGAGATTACGCCAGATGTCCACAAATCCGCGAACCTCGTTGATGATGGGGTTGGGGTCGTAGCGCTGCTTCGCGGTGGAGAGCCCCTTACCCTCATCGAACAGCATTTCGTCCTGATCTGCTGAACCCTTGCGTTTCTTAGGTTTGGGGATGGGAGTGATGAACTCGGCCCGACGGCGGGTTTCGCTCACTCGCTGGGTCGGCTGGCCGTCACCATCCAGTTCCCAATGCCGTTGAGGACGCTCGTAGGGCGAGTTGAGAATCGGGTGATCGAAGAATGGGTTGGACATGTTCAGTTCCGATGCGGCACATCTCAGCCTAACGGCACCGAAGTGGGAAGCAGGATCTGGCAGAATCGTCGGATTTTCTTGCGGTCCCTGCAAATGTTGGCTGTCCGCAAGCGCCACTGGTCAACTCTTGCGGGTCATGGCACAGGGATTGTGGCGCGTGACTGGCCCGCTTGCCGGAATGGCCGGGCTCCTGCTCATCCGTGTGTTTCACCTTCGATTCTGCCATCGCGCATTTTCAGGGTGCGGTCGCAGCGGTTCGCGAGATCCGGGTCGTGGGTGGCCAGCACCAGGGTACGGCCGCGGGCACGCACCAGCTCTAACAACAAATCGAAAACCCGGCTGCGGTTGGATTCATCGAG
>JAPLUJ010000590.1 GCA_026397695.1 Verrucomicrobiota bacterium
ATATACGATTTCGCACCCTCGACCTCATCCTTAGGAACGCCCTCGCCAAAGGCATAGATAGTCCCGAGCTTATATTGTGACATAGCGTTCCCCTGCTCAGCGGATTTGTGAAACCATTTCACCGCCTCGACTTCGTTTTTAGGCACGCCTTGACCGTTGGCATAACAGAACCCAAGGTTGTTTTGGGCAATGACGTGGCCAAGCTCCGCCGCCTTGCGATACCACATAGCAGCCTCGGCTTTGTCCTGCTTCACACCCGCTCCTTGGTCATAGCAGACTCCAAGGCTAAATAGAGCTTCAGCATTCCCTTTATCGGCCGCCTTGCGCCAATTTGCGATTTGTTCGGATGATGGCACATCCTCCGCAAAAACCTGAGAGGAGCACAGGCAAAAAAGGATAGCGGCAATCGGTAAAATCTTTCGCAAGATTGTTGTACAGGTTATTGGGCGCACTTCGAGTTCAATGCGTTTAAATGGATGGTTGTGTCCTGCCAAATGGACTGGGGGAGTGATCAAATCACACGGGACAAGGCGAGTGCCGATGGCGGACACCGTTGGGGATGTTGCGGTTTTCATCGTATTTTCAGGCGTGGTTAAAATCAAAACCAGCGAACATTGGAATCTTGGATCGGAACCCCGCCGATAATCAAGCCCCATTATTGCTAAGCGTTTCTGCCGATGTTCGTGTCAGCCAAATAGAGTGGTTCGTGACACCGCTTCACGGGCTGAAGTTCTTTCCTGCTTGCCGCACTGGCATGGCCAACGGCAAACGCTGAAAGGATACGAAAGCGGTGGCGCATGGCAAAGGATTTGTAGTCACCGATGTTGCGCTCAGGCTGGCGGTGCCGAGAAAAAATGTGACCTTGTCAGGCGGGCGCGGTCGAGGTAACGTCCGGCATGAAAATGGTTTTGGAGATACCGGACGAGATTTCGGATGAGTTGTCGCGCAAGCTGGACAATCCGGCCCGAGCGGCTCTTGAGGCGCTTGCGGCTGCGGCATACGGGCAGAATGTGCTCTCGCTGGAGCAGGTGAGACGATTGTTGGGCTTGGAAACCAGTTGGGCGGCGCAAGCGGTGCTTTCAAAGCATGGATCATGGCCGGGCATGTCTGTTGAGGATTTACGCGACGACATGGCGGTATTGGAAACCCTTCGTGCAAGTGCCTGATGTGGGTCATCAGTGACAACTCGGCCCTGTCCGCACTCGCTGAGATTGGATTGTTAGAGATATTGCCGAGGATTCTGGGGCGTGTCACGATCCCTGCCTCGGTGGCCAGCGAGAGTCAGCACCCAAGTGCACCCATAGCGCTGAGAGCATGGATAGCCCGTCCACCATCTTGGTTGACTGTGGAACCGGACCCCGCTAACTTGCTAGAGGAAACCCATGCGCTGGGCGCGGGCGAGGCAGCCGCGATCACCCTGGCATGGAATCACAGGGGAAGCAGTTATCTGATTATGGACGAAAAGCGGGGCAGGGCGGTGGCCAGGACGCTCGGGCTGCCGGTGACCGGTCTTCTCGCAATCCTGGTGGAAGCTGCAATCACTGGCGAGGTGGAGTTCGATGACGTGCTATCCCGATTGCTGGCCACAGGTTTCAGGCTTTCTCCCGCTTTGATGGAAGAGGCGGGGACCAAGGTCAGGAACGCCAAGGAGCGACAAGATCCAACGGCCTGACTGCTGGTTCCCGCGCTGGATCGTTGAGGTGGCCATCACCATCCATTACTACGAGGCGATTCTCGCCTGCCTCGCCATCATCATCTGGCATTTCTATCACGTCATGTTCGACCCGGATGTCTATCCGATGAACTGGGCGTGGCTCGACGGCAAGGTGTCCAAGAAATGGCACGAGGAGGAGCACCCGTTAGAAGATGAGGAACCGGAGAAGGCGGGGCGCGAGTCTCCAGACTCGCCAGCGCAAGAGCCGTAATACCCGGCGGCCTTTTCCGTGCCCCCATCGGGCATGCGCGGCAAGTTAAGGGGATTCCGTATGTGATGCCTGGGATTATCCACGGTTCATAATTCCTGATTCAGCCTACTCGACTTGAGTCGTAACCCTCCATCTACGATTCACCATAACCCACGACTTCGAGTTCGGGGATTCCCTCGAAATCGGAGGCATTGCGGGTCAACACCCTCGCCCCATGACAGCGTGCGGTGGCTGCAATCCAGAGGTCGTTTTGCGATTTTCCGGCAAGGTTCTTGTCCCGACGCAGAAAGGCAGCGATTCGGCCATAATGCTGGGCGGTTTCCAGATCCGCGCTGACCACCCGGCGTCGCCTCAGAATTCCCAAGGACTCGTGAAAGCGCTGCTCGGACACCATGGCCGCCCCATCAAGGAACTCCCCCGCCACGATCACCGGGACAATCAGTATTTCCGCACCGTAAGTCAGCAGTGCGCGGTTCACCGGAGCATCGCGGCTTCCGCGGGCCCGGAATTCGTCGATCAGCACGGTGGTGTCGATGCAGATCATGTGGGGCGTTCAACCTCCCAGTTCGTGGTGCTGCGGTTCAGGTGGAGAATCTGTTCCATCCGGTCGGCGTCGGCGTCATTGCCGATGGCTTGCCAGACGGATGCCGCGTCGGTCACCGCAGAGGCGCAAGTGCCGCTGCTGGCGGAATGGATCAGGCGTTCAATGGTCTTGGTGAAGGATTCGGACGACCGCTTCTCGCGGGCAAGCCGTTCATAAACCGAGTTCTCCACAGCGATGGTCTTAGTGCTCATGCCTGTAAATTTACATGCAGAAATCGAGTCGTCAAACAAGGATTGTCTTTTGGAGATACCGGACGATATTTCGGATGAGTTGTCCCGCAAGCGGGACAATCCGGCCCGTTCGGCTCTTTAGGCGCTTGCGGCTGCGGCATACGGCCCGCATCTCCGGTCTTGCATCCTGACCCTTGAATTCCGAACCTTTCTCCCATGCAAGTCCTCGACTTCGAAAAACCCGTGCTCGAACTCGAACGCGAACTCGAAAAACTCCACACCAAACCGGTGGCTCAGCACATCGACCTGTCTGCGGAAATTTCCATGATGGAGGCCAAGCCATATCTAACAGACAGCAACCCAGAGGCGAAGTACCGGGCCGTCATCAGGAGCCGGGACAAGGCGGTCTTCGGTGTAGCCGCGCTGGAGTTGAGGCGCTGGATGGAGATGCGCGACCAGCAGCGCCCCATCTATCATACCATGGGCCCCATGGGTTTCACCTTTGACGTCAACGGGCCGATCCATCACGACGGCAGGTATCCAAGCACCAACGAGCACCACACCATGACGACTAACACACTGCACCGGTCCATTTTCATCTGTCTTGTCGCGACCGCGTGGTTTGTGACAAGCGGAGCCGGGCTGCTCGCCGCGGAAGCACCCGCTGGATTCAAGCTCGACCCCGCGCAAAATATCATCCCGGCACCCAAGAACCCCGCCGAGTGGCCGGCGTTTCGCGAGGCGTTGGTGGCTTGGCGCGAGGAGGCCCGGACGCGACTGAACTACAGCGATGCCCTCTATCAGCGCCCGGAGTTCGCATGGTCAACCGCCAACTATTCCTGCTGCTTCCTCATGACCTGCGACGAGACGTTCTACGACCGCAAGACCGGGCGGTATACCGTCGATGCGTTTTTGGATCACGGCCGGCAGGAGTTTGGCGGTTACGACAGCGTCGTGCTGTGGCACGCGTATCCGCGCATCGGATTGGACGAGCGCAATCAATTCGATTTCTACCGCGACCTGCCCGGCGGATTGAGCGGCGTGCGCGGGGTGGTGGAACAGTTTCACAGACGTGGCGTCCGCGCGTACATCGATTACAATCCGTGGGACACGGGCACGCGGCGGGAGGGTCAGCCGGATGTCGATGCGCTGGTGGAACTGGTGCGGGCGCTAGCCGTCGACGGCATCTTCCTGGACACCATGGACAAGGGCGCGGCAGAGTTTCGCGGCAAACTGGACGCCGTCCGTCCCGGCGTAATCCTCGAGAGCGAGATCGCGCTGCCGTTGGAGAGCATCCACGATCACCATGCCTCCTGGGCCCAGTGGTTTGGCGACAGCGAAACGCCGGGAGTGCTGCGGAACAAATGGTTAGAACCACGCCACATGCAGCACCAGATCAAACGCTGGGACATCGATCACAGCGGCGAATTGCATACCGCCTGGATGAACGGCAGCGGCATGATGGTCTGGGAAAACGTGTTCGGTTCGTGGGTACCGTGGAACCCGCGAGACCGCTCGATTCTTCGCGCCATGCTGCCGATCCAGCGGCGGTTCACCAGGCTGTTCAACGGCGAGGCATGGACCCCATTGGTCGCCACCGAACAACCGGGCGTCTATGCTTCGCTTTGGCAAGGCGGTGGCCTGCGACTCTGGACGCTCGTGAATCGGCGCCAGGAAGGCATCTCCGGCCCACTGCTGCGCATCCCGTCCCAGCCCGGCCAGCGCTGCTTCGACCTCGTCGCCGGCCGCGCGGCAGAGCAGAAGGCTGACGGAACAAGCCTGATCGTCTCCGGCAGCCTGCCACCGCGCGGAATCGGTTGCTTCCTCGCCGGCGCAGATCAGAACCTAGGCGCTGACTTGCCACAATTTCTCACGCAGCAAGCCGGCTTGAACGCTCGCGCCGTCGCCGACGCCAGTACGCCGCGACGAGAAACGCGTCTGCTGGTTCCGGCGGCTGCGGCGTCTCGTCCGCAGTTGCCTGCGGGCATGGTCGGAATTCCCGCCGCCACGCTGACTCTAACCATCGAGATGCGCGCTCGCGAGGGCGGCTTTTACGACTCTCAGCCGCCCGCCGGGGAAAATTACGACCCCGGTCGTCGACCGAAGCAAAAGATCCAGCGGCCCGTCACCCTCCGGCGCTTCGCAATGGACGAAACGCTGGTGTCCAATGCCCAGTTCGCCGAATTCCTCAAGGCCAGCGGCTACAAGCCTGAACATCCGGAGAATTTCCTCAAGCACTGGACTAACGGAATTCCGCCGGCCGGCCGGGAGGACCATCCGGTGGTCTACGTGGACCTCGACGTCGCCCGGGCCTACGCGCGGTGGGCCGGCAAAC
>JAPLUJ010000284.1 GCA_026397695.1 Verrucomicrobiota bacterium
AGAATCGGCAGTCCGGTCGCCTTGGATTCCTCCTTGGCTTTGGGCATTTTGGTGAGCCACTTGGCCTTGCGGTTGGCGTCCACGGCGCCCGGCGCTGGTTGGTTGGTGGTTCCGGGTATGGCAGCTTGAGCGGTTGGAGGATTCTTGGTGATATATTCGCGATCCGCCGCGGAGAGCTTGGCTTGGGAATACGGGGTCGTCGTCCCATTGCGCAGGCGCAACATGACGTTGTCACCGTCAACCTTGGTGAGTTCGGCATCGACAATTTTCCCTTCGGTGTTGGTCCAATTACGGAACTCGGCACGCAGCGCGGTGGAACCCATCCATCCAAAAACGATCAAACAAAGTGACAGCGATTTCATGAATGAAAGTACTACCCGAATCCCCGGAAATTTCAAGTCTTTTCATAACTCTTTTCATAACTCGACTTCGCCCTCACCTCCGCGACGGCGATGCTCCACCATTTCCCTTCATCGGACCTGCCCCCCGGACAAGACTTCGCGCAGCGCGGCGGTGTATTGGTGGCGGGTGAGTTCATAGCCGCCGAACTGGCGCAGGTGCGCGGTCATCCACTGGGTGTCGAGCAAACGGAAATGGCGGGCTCTCAGGCGCTCGACCAAACCGACCAGCGCGATTTTCGAGGCGTCGGACTTGCGCGAAAACATGCTTTCACCAAAAAACACCCCCGGCAACGCGACCCCATAAAGCCCGCCTTGCAGACCCTCGTCGTCCCAACATTCCACCGAGTGCGCATACCCGGCCGCGTGCAACGCGCAGTAACTTTCTAGAATCACCGCGTCGATCCACGTATCTTCCCGCGCCGCGCACGCAATCATCACCTCGCGGAACGCGGTGTTCCATCTCACATCAAAAGGCTTGCGGCGCAGGCTCCGCTGGAGGCCGCGCGGCACATGAAAACGCTCATCTAACGGAATTAACCCGCGTTGTGCCGGGCAAAACCACAGGATTTCCCCCGCGTGTGCCATGGGAAACACCCCGCACGCATAGGCTTCTAACAAAACATCGGCTGGAATGACCTCTGGCACCATGGACTATCAGCTCGCGTCCGTCGCGCGTCCGGAGATCACGGCGAAGGCATTGTGGTCGTGGATGCTCTCCTGGTTCACCGCCTTGACGGTGAAGGAAGCGACGCGTTTGTCGGCATGGAGGAGGGCGGCGGCGTTGCGCACCACATCTTCGACAAATACCGGATGGTCATACGCCTGCATCGTCACGTGGCGCTCGTCGGTGCGCTTGAGCAAGGCATAGACCGGCGCGGAGCCGGACTTTTCGGCAATCGCGATCAAATCCTCGATGAGGATCAATTCGCATTTGTTGCCCTTGGGTTTCGGGCGGACTTCGAGTGTCACATAACTGCGCTGGTTGTGCGCGCCGTAATCGCTGATCTCCTTGCTGCACGGGCACAGCGTGGTGACGGGCACGGTCACGCGCAGCACGAAATCATCGGTGGTGCCGTTGGATGTCCCCAGGAACACACAATCGCAGCCGACCTTCGCCGCCGCACCCGAGACCGGCGCATGCTTGGTGACGAAGTAAGTAAAGGCGACCTCGATATGCGCCTCTTCGGCATGCAGCCGTTCCTTGAGGTCATGCAGGATGTCAGGCAAGGTATAGGATGTCACTTCCCCTTCGTGCTTGCTGAGCACTTCCAGAAACCGGCTCATGTGCGTGCCCTTGAAATGATGCGGCAGCAGCACCGACATCGACAGGGTGGCCACCGTGGGAAACGGCTTGCCGTGGCGGTCCGTCACCTGGATCGGATAGCGCAGGTCGGACACGCCGACCTGGTTGATCGCGATGCCACGGGTGTCCGGGGTGGACTGGATATCAGGTAATGGAGATTTGGCGCGAGTCATGGTTCAGAAATCGGGTGCGTATTCAGCCCACGAGGACGTGGTTTCCCACACCCGCACCCGCACCAGGCGGACGCCCGCGGCAAGTCGATAGCGGGCATCGCTGCGCGCGGCATGGGCGGTTAGAGATTGTGCGGTATGATCGAAAATCGTGCGGGCCATCAATTCGGTGGTCGGGTCCTGGTTTTCAAAGCCGATCACGCGGTCGCCGTAACGGGATTTGAATTCCTGATAGGCGGGGTCCGCGGTGTTCATGCACAGCGCGTGGTCGAAGGTTTCCAGCCATTCCCCGACCGCCTCGCTGATGATTTTGAAATCGCAGACCATCTGGTTTTCATCCAACTCGTTCGCTTCGATCACCAACTCGACCTTGCGGCTGTGTCCGTGCGGGAAGCGGCACTTGTCCGGATGCTTGGTGAGCATGTGGCCATTCTCGATTTCCAGGGATTTGCAGATGCGGTAGGGCATGGATGGGAATGAGTTGAGTTCAGGCGGGCCGGGGCAGCGCGGGAGTCTGCTCATAAACGGTTGGATCGGGCAAGCCAGCCAAGAGCAACGCCTCGCGCCGCTCGACACATGTGCCGCACACCCCGCAATGGATATTCCCGCCCTTGTAACATGACCAGGTTTGCGCGAAATCCACGCCCAGCGCGGCCCCGCGGCGCGCGATCCCCGCCTTGTCGAGAGTGATGAACGGCCGCAGCAATTGGATCTTTGCGTAAGTTCCCGCAGCCATCGCCTCACCCATCGCCCGCAGGAACGGCTCGCGGCAGTCCGGATAGATCGCGTGGTCTCCCGCATGCGCGGCGATCACCACGCCTTCCGCTCCGATGCTCTCCGCATAACCGGCGGCCACTGCTAACATAATGCCGTTGCGGAACGGCACCACCGTTTGGCGCATCGACGCCTCGGCATAATGGCCGTCCGGAATCGCCCCGCCGGAGCGTAACAGGTCGGATTTGAACAACTGATCGACGAAGTCCAGCGCCACCGTGTGGTGCGCAATGCCATGACGCCGCGCGTGCAACCGCGCAAATGGAATCTCGCAGGCGTTGTGCTTCGCGCCGTAATCGAAGGACAAGCACGCCACCACCTCGTGGGTGCGCATCGCCTCATGCAACACCGTCACCGAATCCATACCACCACTCAACAGCACACATACTTTCATGACAATGCGGCGGCGGATTCGGGATAGGTGGCTTCCGCCGTCAGCTGCGGCTGCATGATGCGCACCAGGTCATCGAGGATCCGGTTGACAATTTCCTCGTTGAACGCCGGCTGGTTCCGATAGGAGGCGAGATAAAACTTGAGACTCTTGGTTTCCACGCAGGTGTCGCCGGGAATGTAGCGAATCACGATCCGCGCGCTGTCGGGCTGCCCGGTCACCGGACACAACGAGGAAAATTCCGGACAATTCAGTGTGATCCAATACCGCCGACCCGGACGCTGGTTAGGGAAAACCTCCAGCCGTGCCTCTTCCGGACACGACGGTAAGCGTGTCTCTGATTTGCCCAGCAGTGAAAGATTCTTGAGATCCTCGCGCTCAGTCATATGGCGATTATCGAAATCCGGTCTCGCGGGTCGATGCGATTCTTCGCAATAAATTCTCGGTGTGCGGCATGGCGATGCCGGCGGCCTTCGCCCGCCGCACGGGTTCCTGCCAGATCGGGCCCACTTCGAGTTCCCGGCCCTCGATAAAATCGATCATGCTGGACGTCCGATAGGGCCCCATCGGACGAGTCCTCCCGATGTTGTATGCGATCAAATCATCCCCGAGATCGTGTCCGAGACCGCGTGCCGCCGCGATCACCTCCGCCATCAACACGCGGATTTCCTGTTCGGTCGCGGCCGATGCCAGCAGCACGTCGGTGGTCACGCCGCCTTCCGCCACCGATAGACCATTGAAGGGAATGTTCCAGACGAGTTTTTCCCATTGTGATTGTTCCAGATTGTCCACCGCAGCCGCAGGAATTCCCGCCGCCTTGAAGCACCGTGCAATCTCCACCGCGCGTCCCGGCACGCCCGGCCGCCATTCCCCGATGTCCACCCGCCCGCCTGCCGAGTGGTTCACAAGACCCGGCGCCATCCGGTTGATGCAGACAAAACACAGTCCGCCTAACACCCGCGCGGGGCCGATGATATCCGCGATGCATTCGCAATTCCCCAAGCCATTCTGCAACGTGAGCACCTGCGTTTGCGCATGCAGCAAGGGCGGCAACACCGCGCCAAGATGACAGTTCGCCGTGGCCTTCCATGCCACGATCACCAGATCCACCGGACCAATCTCGCCCGCCGTCCGGAATGCTTGGAGCTGCGGCACTTCAAAATCGCCATGCACGCTCTCCACCTTCAGTCCGCCCCGCGCAAGCGCCGCATAATCCGCCCGTAACAGAAATCTAACATCACTCCCCGCCGCCGCCAGACGCCCGCCGTAATACCAACCCACGGCCCCGGAGCCGACCACCGCCACGCTCTTGAATGTCCACATATCACTCGTCTTTGAATGCCTCGGCGCGGCGTTCGTCGATACAGCGGGTCAGCCAGCGGACGAGGTTTTCGGCATCTTCGGATTCATTGCGCAGGGATGTGAGTGCGCCCCAATCAAGCTGCGGCCTGGATTGGGCTGCGGCGAGCCGGTTGATATCGAGTTTGCCCATGATCGCCTCGGTTTCGCGCGGATGGGCGTTGAGGATGTTCGCCGGGCGCGGCAATTCGTCCAACGCCTCCGGTGTTAGACCGAACGACGTCACGCCCACCCCGAATGCGGCGCTCAGCCGGCGCAGACTGTCGGCCAGCGCTTCGTCGTCAATGGGTGCGGCGTAGATCAGTTCGCCGCCTTGCGTCCACATCGAAACCGCGAGCGTCTGATAGAAATCCTCGCGGTAGGTTTGCAGCGACGACTGGATGCGCAGCCTCGCGGCGTGTAGGCGGAACGGGGCAATGCCCAGGCGTTGCTTGAATGCGAGCATCACCTCATCGAGCGACATCTCTTCGTCGGGCGAGCCGCCGGTTTCCCAATCGACCAGCACCAACTCGGGATATTTCCATAAATTGCTGAGCGGTGAATGCTTGCCGAATGCCTGGCGGAAGGCAAAGGGGAAACGGCCGTTGATTTCAAAATACCGGGTGACCACCGCGCGGAATTTCCCGATCCGCAGCATGGTGTTGTCCATGATGTCCTGATCGACGGTGGTGAGTTCGTCGAGCCGGCCCTGGGTCAGCGCGAGCAACTCCTGCGCACCTGATAGAGCGGGCAATGGCATGCTGCGGCGATAGTACCCCTGACCCTTCTCGACCTTCGCAATCGGCGAGGCCGGATCGCACGACATGATGGAAAAATGATACCTCAACGAAGCGTCGGAATAATTTCCCGTCAGTTGCAGGCGGGTCAGACTAATCAACTCGGTGCCTTTGATGGCATCGGCTGGATTTCCCGGAAGCAAGGCGGGCAGGATATCGGTGAGTTGCTTGCGGAGGCTCATGGGGGATGGCAACGGTTGATGCGTTGTGCCCATCCAATTCACCCGGCCAAGAATCATCAAGCCTCAAAAATCCGGAATTTTGAAAATTGGCGGTCAGCCCGGCGATTTTTTTGAAGAAATGCGCCGCGAGGCTTGTCGAAACCGCGGATTGCATCATGCTTCCGTCATGAATTTCAAACCGACCGTCTTTGCACGCTCACCAAGCTCGACGATGGGCTCAGCGGAAATCTCCGCAAGGGCAGCCAGAAAACCCCGGTCACGCTTTTTCTCAAGGGCAAGGACATCCAGTTCCAGTTCGCGGAAAACAACGGCCCGTGGCGGGTTTTCCACATGCGTATCGGCGATGCCACCTTCAATCTATTCGAAATGATTGATGGCAAGACCCGCGGCTTCCCGCCGGGCAAACTCGTCCAAGCCATCGCCGGTACCGATCTAACGTATGAAGACCTCGCGTTGCGCTTCTTCTACTGGCCGAATCCCAAACTCGAAGGCCAGGAAGACGTCGGCGGGCAACCGTGTTACAAAATCCGCGTCAACAAACCGCGTGACGCGGTCGGCCGCTACGAGGTCGTCTATGTCTGGGTGCACACGAAATTCGGCGCGTTCATGAAAATCCGCGGCCACGACAAAAACGGCGGCCTCCTCAAGGAGTTCCAAGTCGAGGACATCATGCAGATCGCCAAGGATGTCTGGACCCTGCGTAAAATGCAGGTGGCTACCCACGATCCCGCCAACGGCCGGCGCCTGTCCATCACCGATGTCACCTTCGACACCCCGAAAAAAGCCGCGCCTGCCGGCTTGCGTTAGCAGGCGTGAGAGGTTAGGCCTTGGCCATGGATCTGGCCGCATTCCGCAAAGAATATTCCGACCGCGGTCTGCACCGTGATGATCTGAATCCGGATCCCGTCGCGCAGTTCAGCGCGTGGTTCATGCACGCCTCCGAACTCGCCGTGCCTGAACCCAACGCGATGACCCTCGCCACGGTGGACGAATCCGGCATGCCATGGCAGCGCACGGTGCTGCTCAAATACTATGATCACGACGGCTTCGTGTTTTTCACTAACTATGGCAGCCGCAAAGCCCAACAGATTGCAATCCACCCGCAAGTGTCCCTGTTATTTCCATGGCTCACGCTCGAACGCCAGGTCATCATCCAAGGCCGTACCGAAAAAATCAGCACTGCGGAATCATTGCGTTACTTCGCCACCCGACCGCGCGAATCACAAATCGGCGCGTGGGTTTCCAACACGGAAATTCATCCTCCAGAAACTCGCCGAAATCCGCGAAAAATTCCAACACGGCGAAATCCCGCTGCCCTCTTTCTGGGGCGGCTACCGCGTGGTGCCTGCTTCCTTCGAGTTCTGGCAGGGCGGCCCGGCCCGCTTGCACGACCGCTTCCTCTACCGCCGCACCGCCACCGCTTGGCACATCGAACGCCTCGCCCCGTGAAATTCACAACTCAGCGTTTGACCTCGGAAACGCCGTAGTGTCGAGCAAGCCGGATTCCCTGAAATGGTAGGGCGTGGCGGCCTAGCCGCGCCGTGACTGGCCTTGCGGCCTGAAAGGACACGGAGGAAGCGCATGGCTAAGCGCTTGGATTTTAGCGAATCAAGCTCCCTCCATTCGCACCGCCATCCGGCGGACAAGAGGGACGGCCGAGGCCGACCGTCCCTACCATGAGAGAATCGAACTTGCTCGGCCATTCGACCCAAACGAGGTGGTTTGCTGAGTTCTGAAATTGTAGCGGCGCTTGTGAGCGTCGCTGGTTTTCCTGCGAAATTGTAGCGGCGGTTTGTGAGCGTCGCTGGTTTTCGTGCGAATGGCATGCACAAGGAACGCCCCGGAATAAGTGCGACGGTCACAGACCGCCGCTTGCTACATTTCACGTGATTCAATCGGCCCATTCGCCTTACATTCCCGATGGCCTAACATCTATCAGGAAGCTGGCCGAATGGGCGTTGAATTCCGGGGCGTACATGCAGCGGATTTCGGCGCTGCCGGTTTGGTATTTGCCGGCGTGTGGATGCGGGAGAGTTGTAGTTCCGGGGTGTTCGCCGCTGGCACTCCTCGCTTCCGGGTTACCGGTTTGCACGCGTGGTTAAGGTGGAACGTCTGGAAGTCGTGAGCATGGCACGGCAGGATGTGTTCGGCTTGAAGATCCGCTCACATCGGCCCGCGGTCCACGTCGATACGGAACGGGCGGCCGCGCAGGCGGGCATTGCGCGTGCGCTCCATCACCTGATTGACGAGTTCGCCCGGCACATCGACCAGTGAATGCTTGGGAAACAAGGTGATGCGGCCGAGGCATCCGTCGGGCAGGCCGGCCTCGCGATAGAGCATGCCGACGATTTCCTTGGCCATCACGCCGTGGGTCTTGCCGAGTGATAGAAACATCCGGGTCATGCCGGGCTCGTGCGGGATGGGGCCGCGTTCGAAGCGCGGCTGCGGGCGCGCTCCGCGGTCATCTCCGCGATCCTCCCTGCGGTTGTCGCGCGGCGGGCGGACGTCGCGTGTTTTCTCGCGCCGCGCGGGGCGTTCCGGTTCGCGGTCCTCTTCGATCATGGAGCCTTCGCGTCCGCTGGCCTCGCGCAGCATGGTGACCAGCGCGCCCGCGATATCAGTGGGGGTGTGGCCTTGTTCTAACAGGCGGTCGATGTTGTCCTGATAGGCATCGAATTTGCCGGCTTCGAGGCGTTCCTTGAGTCCGTCGAAGATCAGGTCGGCGCGGCGGCCTTCGACTTGTTCGACGGACGGGATGCGTTCGCGGCGGATCACCGAGCGGGTGTAGCGTTCGATCGACTGGAGCCGATAGATGTCGCGCCCGAAGACGAAGGTCACGGCGCGGCCCGAGCGTCCGGCACGGCCAGTGCGCCCGATGCGGTGGAGGTAGTCTTCCGGGTCGGTGGGCAGGTCGTAGTTGAAGACCACGTCGATTTCATCGATATCGAGACCGCGGGCGGCGACATCGGTGGCAACTAACAGTTCGACGGAGCCCTCGCGGAAGCGTTTGAGCACCCGCTCGCGCATTTGTTGGGTCATGTCGCCGTGGAGGCGGTCGGCGGCGTAGCCGCGGTTGACGAGATCCTCGGTGCATTCATCGACTGAGCGTTTGGTGTTGCAGAAAATCAGGCCGAGGCGCGGTGGATTCATATCAAGGATGCGCGAGAGCACCTCGACTTTCGAGCGCTGGCGCACTTCGAAATACGATTGTTCGACCGTGGAAACGGTGCGCGCTTTCTGTTGGATATCGACGATCTGCGGGTCCTTGCCGAAGCTGCGGATCAGGCGCGAAACCCCCGGGTTCATGGTGGCGGAAAAAAACAACGTCTGGCGGTCCTTGGGCAGGGCGGCTAACAACTCGTCCATTTCCTCCTTGAAGCCCATGTCGAGCATGCGATCCGCCTCGTCGAGAATGGCCAACCGGATGTGCGAGGCGTCGAAACTCCCGCGCCGCAGGTGATCTAACAAGCGGCCGGGCGTGCCGACGATCACATGCACGCCATCACGCAGGGCGCGGAGTTGGCGGTCCATCGGCGCGCCGCCGTAAACCGGGGTGGCATGGAGGCCGCGCATCTTGGCTCCGAGGCGGTGGACTTCCTCGCACACCTGCACCGCAAGTTCGCGGGTCGGGCAGAGGATGAGGACTTGCGGCCACATCGCTTTGAGATCGAGCAGGGCCAGTGCGGGCAGGGCGAAGGCGGCGGTTTTGCCGGATCCCGTGGCGGACAGGCCGACCAGATCCTTGCCCTGCAAGGCGGGCGGGATGCTCAGCGCCTGGATGGGCGATGGCCGCTCGTAACCGAGGGTTTCAATGGCGGCAAGCAGCGGCGCGGGCAGGCCAAGATCGGCAAAGGGTGGGGTGTCCATGGGCAATGAGAAAAAGTCGGAACCCGGAGCGACAGGTGGTTTTCCGTGCCCGGGAGGAACATGCTACGCTGGCATGCCAGTGGAAAACAAGCACGGATGTCCGTCTGTTGGATTGCCGCCGCCGCCAAGAGTGGCTGTGGCTTCCAGCCGCAGACCGTGCCCGCAGCGTCGCGCGCCGGAAATTTCGCCAGTTGGAGACTCCAATGATAAGGAATCCCCCCTGTACCCGAAGACCCGCGTTTTTTTCTCGTCAGGACCTCCATGACGGGCTAGAAACCCTCTCGTGAACGGACCTCGCGCAGAAGGATGCAGCAGAGTCGCTGTTAGGTCTGGACAGCGACGATTCGTGTAACACCCCCCCAAAGGTATGAAGAAGAAAAAGGTAATCACCCCAAAATCGGCAGTGCGTGAGTTGGCTGCTCTATTCCGGAAAAACGGATACGTCCGCCGCCGCAACCCGGTCCGTCAAGCAGACGAAGACTGCATGACTTACAAGAAAGGGGAAGAGATCAGACTCTCGGCCGACTCTGCCGCGAATCGGGTACACGTCCTCCGACTGATCAGGATCGCGGGATTCAAGCCGGGGCGCCCGTATATAAAGTACAAACCACGTGGCCGATATCGCGTGCCGATTTACGGCCGTGAACAGGTTGCACGCTTTCTGAGCACCATCGAGTCCATCCCCACCAAGAAACTTCCGGGCGTCGGCAAGGGCGTAATTCGTACGCGTTGCCGCCCGCCGAAGACGCCTCAGGGTAAGGCGGGTGTTGCATGACGCGTTGGTTCTAACATCCGCGGTTGTCGCGAGGGCTGGCTTTCCTGCGGGCCGCGCGTCGGCGCAACATCACACATTCCCTCGGCCGCCCATGACGCAGACATCCCTCACCCGCTATGCCTGGATCTCGATTGCCGCAGCGGTCGTTACTATCGCCCTGAAGACCGCCGCCTATTATCTAACTGGATCGGTGGGGTTGTTGTCCGACGCTCTGGAATCGCTGGTCAATCTGGTGGGCGGTATCATGGCACTGGCGATGCTGACGATTGCGGCCCGGCCCGCCGATAAAGATCACGCCTACGGTCACAGCAAGGCCGAGTATTTTTCCAGCGGCGTGGAAGGGGCGTTGATTCTGGCGGCGGCGCTGAGCATTGTGCTCACGGCGATTCCGCGCTTGTTTCATGCGCGGGAACTCGAGCAAGTGGGAGCGGGTCTGGCCGTTTCGGTGGTGGCGTCCGTGATCAATCTCGGCGTGGCCCTGCTGCTGCTGCGGGTGGGGAAAAAACACCACTCCATCACCCTGGAAGCCAATGCGCATCATCTGCTGACTGATGTGTGGACGTCCGTGGGCGTGCTCGCCGGCGTGGGCACGGTGGTCCTCACCGGATGGTTGTGGATGGACCCGGTGGTGGCCCTGCTGGTGGCGGCCAACATTGTCTGGACCGGTTCGCACATTGTCTGGCGTTCGGTCTCCGGCTTGATGGATCTTGCACTATCAGAGGAGGATCTTGCCACCATCAACCAGGTGCTGGTTACCTATCAAAACGAGGAGGTGCAATTCCATGCCTTGCGTTCCCGTCAGGCGGGAGCCAGGAAGTTTGTGTCCGTGCATGTCCTGGTGCCGGGCACGTGGACGGTGCATAACGGCCATGAACTGCTGGAGCGCATTGAGGAGAGCCTCCGCACGGCATTGCCTAACATTACGGTTTTCACCCACCTCGAGTCGCTGGACGACCCGGCGTCATGGGACGATCAGGCGTTGGACCGGGGCTGATGCTCAGCCGCCGATTTCGGTGCGGCCGGAAAGCTGGGCACCCTCTTCCATGGAAAACACCTTCGACTTGATATCGCCGTTGATTCTGGACTTGTCCTTCAATTCACAGCGTTCGGAAGTGATCTTGCCTTCGATTTTGCCATACACCTTGACCGAGCTGGCGGTCACGTCACCTTTGATGACAGCGTTTTCGCCGATGGTCACGCGGCCTTTGTCGGAGCTGATTTCACCTTCGACTTTGCCGTCGATGATCATATCGCTGGAGAAACGAATGGAACCGGTGATTTCGATTCCGCTGGAGAGCACGTTGGTCGGGTTGGCCATGACGGGGAAGAAAGGAGCAAAAGCACGGGCACTTGGCAATGACAAAATTCCGCAGGCAATCCGCCGCCGCTCCGTGATGCCGGAAATCAGTGGGCTCCGGGAGCCGCGGGCTTGGCAGCGCCCAACAACTTGGCCTGTCGGGCCAGATCCAGGCGCAGGGCACGCACATTGAATTGTGCACGACCGCGGGTTTTCAAGCTGTCCAGCACCGTGTCCAGTTGGCTTCTCGCGGATTCACAGCCGGCAGTGTCGGTGGGGAGTGCGGCGAAAAGCGGACCGGAGAGGATCTGATAGTCGGCAAGGTAGTCGCGGGCCAATCCCTGATAGATCGTGGCCCACTGGTCATTGGGTGGCAGTTTGACGGTGTCCGCCAGAGTGAACCACGCGACGGCTTGGTCCGGCATGCCCTGTTCCCAGTTCTTGAGGCCGGCGAGCATGCAGACGATCACCCGGGATGCACCGGTGGCGGCGAAATCCGCTTTTGGCGGTGCGAGTGGCGGAAGTTGTCCCAAGGATTCGAGGGTTGCGATCCATTCGTCGCCGATTCCTTGGGAGGATTGTGGCAGGGAATGCAGATGGTTCAGGGTTGCGCGTGCCTGTTTGCGGGCATCCGACGTACGGCCGTCCAGAAAAGTCGCCAATACCGCTTCCACGCCCGCCCATGACCGGGTGGGTTCCTGCACCGCCGGATCCTTGTGGAGCATGATGAACTTGCGTGCGGCTTTTTCGAAATCCTTGGTTTCCACTGCCGCCCGGGCCTCGCGGTAGCTCTTCATGATCTCAACGGACGAGTCCGGCATCACTGGGGGGGGGAGGATTTCCTCGGGTGGCGCAGTGGGCACGGTGATTTCGGGTTGCGGGCGGTTCATCCGCGAAATGACGATCCCCGAGATGAGAGCCACTGCCAGCACCCCGGCTCCCACGATGATAAGTTCCTGGCGTTTTTTCGCCGTCCGCTGTTGGATGGAGGATTCGGCAATTTCGGCGCGTCCGAATTTCAAGTGGCGCAGCACGGCACTGAGGCTCGCGATCAATTCATCATACGACCTGAAACGATCATTGGGATTGTAGGCCATGGCCCGTTCGACGATCCGGCAGGTTTGCGCGGAGATCGAAGGGTCGGCAACATGCAGCGGCACCACCCGCTTCTTGGCCTCGCGCAGAATATTGGTGGCCATCGATTCCTCTCCGCACGAGGGTTGGCCGCTCAGCGCGTGGTACAGGGTGGCACCAAAGGCATAAATGTCCGAGCGGAAATCCTCGGTATATCCTTCCACCGTTTCTGGGGGCACATAGTAAGGGGTGGCCCAGATCTCGGTGGCTTGGGCCTTGCCACCTTGAGTGACGAGGGCCAGCCCGAAATCGACGAGTTTGGCGTGGCCCATGGCATCGAACGTCGCGGTGGATCAGTCCGGCAGCATGGGCGGCTTTGAGACCTTGGGCCGCCTCAATGGCCAGCGGCAACATTTCCGCCTCCGGGATTTTGCCCTGATCGCGGATTTTCTGTTCGAAGTGGCCGCCGGGCACGAATTCCATGGCAATATAGAAGTACCCGAAAGCCCGCCCGGTCCTCAGCACCCGCACGACATTCGGGTGGCTGAAGGATGCCGTGATGCGTGCTTCCTCCTCGAACGCCGCGATTCTTGCCTCGTTGGCGGAAAACGCCTCGCTGAGAATTTTCACCGCCACTTCACGGTCCAGTGTATGGTCGCGGGCGGCGAAGACCATGCTCATGCCGCCCACCGCATGGCGGCGGACCAGCGTGTATGGGCCGAATTCGCACTTGACCCGTGTGAGCTCGCCGCAGATCGGGCACTCCACGTTGGCAAACGGTGCCAGCGCCGAGACATCCATCGGATTCCCACATGCTTGGCAGGAGGCGATGGATTCAGGATGATCTGGCATGCGTGCAAACTACCGATACGCCGGACCAATGTGCATACTTGATACTCTCCAAACTTGAAACTTGCGACATCTGTTTGCGCGGAGAGACTCAGCGGGTGGAACTGCGTGTGGATGCCCCAGCCGAGCGCCTTGGACCGGCCCGCAAAACCCCGCGATGCCGTGAAAACCGGCGATCGGATTGCCATTGCCGTGCCCGAGGACGTGCCGCTGGATGCCGCGCCGCAGGATATCCCGCTCGACATTTTGTTCGAGGATGATGACCTCGTCGTGCTCAACAAAGCACCGGGCATGGTCGTCCATCCCGCGCCGGGAAATCCCGATGGCACCTTGGTCAACGCCCTGCTCCACCATTGCATGGGCCATCTCTCCGGCATCGGCGGGGTCGAGCGACCCGGCATCGTCCACCGCCTCGACAAGGATACCTCCGGTTGTTTGGTCATCGCCAAATCCAATGCGGCACACCAATCACTTGTCAGGCAGTTTTCCGGACGCAGCACCATGGAAAAACTTTATCTCGCCGTGACCCAGGGTATTCCGAAACCGTCACATGACACGATTTTCACCCATCTCGGCCGGCACCCGGTGAACCGCCAGAAAATGGCCGTCGTCAATCCGCCCGGCGGCAAGACCGCCATCACCGACTATCACATTCTCGCCACCGATGCGTCCACTCACACCGCCTTGGTGCTGTGCCATCTGCACACCGGCCGCACCCACCAGATCCGGGTTCACATGCACCATAAGGGAACCCCGCTGGTCGGCGATCCTATCTACGGCAAACCTAGTAAGACCGCGGAACTCACCGGCCGCCTGATGCTCCACGCCTGGCGCTTGGCCTTCGATCACCCGATCACCGGCCGACACCTCCAATTCGAAGCGCCCATTCCGTTGGAATTCAGGTTCTGGACATCCTCAGCCACGCTGCCCGGATAATATCCAACGGATGACCCCGAGCACCTTGTCGCCCATGCCTATGCGGCCCGTCTGACCCGGATCAAACGCTTCGAACCCATGCCAGCCGCAATGCCACCCGACGGCACTTGATCCCATTCCTGAAATGCCATCGCGCGCCAAAACAGGCATCCGCGAGTCTTGCAAAGTTTGGAAAGACACAACAAACTCATGCCTGCATTGCGGCGGGTTCTGCCAATCTGCCGACCTTTAGACATCAATTTTTTCATTCCATGAAACGCACATCCAAGCGGTTTTTCTTCTTCGTCGTCACTGCCATCGGCCTCGCCATCACCCAGACCGGCCACGCCTTCATTGGCATATGGAGCTATGCTCCCTCTGGTGGCCTGTGGAGTTTGTCAGGTAACTGGTTCTTTAATCAAGTGGCGGATGGTTCCGGCTATACCGCTTACTTCGACAACCTCAACATAACCGCGGACAACACGGTGCATCTGAATGGCGACCGCACCCTGAGCAACCTCGTTTTCGGCGACTCGGACCCCTCCTCCGAGGCCGGTTGGATTCTCGATAACAACAGCAATTCCACCAACGTCCTCACCCTCGCGAGCACCCTTCCCGCCATTCCCACGATCACGGTCAACACCCTGGGCACGGGGAAATTCGCCACCATTTCCGCCATCATCGCTGGCTCGGCAGGTCTCAACAAGGCGGGTGCCGGCATCCTGGCCCTCACCGCCTCCAATACCTACAGCGGCTTGACAACCGTCAGCGCGGGCATTGTGAAGGTTGCCAAAAGCAGTTCCTTTGGCGTGACCGGTACTGACAATGGCACCATCGTGGCCGCTGGAGCAGAAGTCCAATTCGACACCGGCAGCAGCACCGGCGAGGCGTTCACGATCAACGGCGGCCACGCGAATGGTCCCTTCTCGTTCAACGTCGCCACCGTCACCTTGAGTGGAGCCATCACGCTGGGGAGCGATTCGACAATCACCGGGAAGCAAAACATCATGTCGGGCACCATCGATCTTGGCCCCCGCACTCTAACGGTTGCCAAGGACGCCGGCCAGTCCGATAGTTGGAGCGCGCCCATCTCAGGGACCGGTGGCCTGATAGTGGAGCAAGAGGCGGGTGCCGCCAGCACGCTCACGCTGGCCGGTGCGAGCACCTACACCGGCGCGACGACGATCAATCTCGGCATTCTCAAAGCCGGTGTCGCCTCGGTGGCGGATATTTCCGGGGCGTTCGGTATCAACTCTGCGGTCACCTTGGCAAACGCCGCGGGCGCTGCGATGGACATTGCCGGTTTCAACACGCAGATCGGCTCGCTCAGCGGCGGCGGTGCCAACGGTGGCGACGTGACTCTCGGAGGTGCCACCCTCACCGTGGGCGGGGCCTCCACCAGTCCCGCCGCCTACGCCGGGGTCATCAGCGGAACGGGCGGCAAACTCACCAAAACCGGCACCGGCAGGTTGACCCTAAGCGGCACTAACACCTACAGCGGTGGCACCACGATCAGCGGCGGCACGCTCGCGCTGAGTGGCACGGGCAGCATCACCAAAACGCCGGAAATCAGCATCGCCTCCGGTGCCATCCTGGATGTTTCCTCCGCCACTTTCACCCTTGCCTCCACCCAGACGATTTCCGGACTTGGCACTGTCAATGGCGACCTGACCTGCCACGGTACGATCACGCCCGGCACCGCGGCCACCATCGGCACCCTCAAAGTGGATGCTAATCTCACCCTTGCCGGCGGCAAGCTCAACGTGAACGTCGCGGGTGCCTCTAGCAGCGATTTATTGCAGATGAACCACGGTACGGTGAGCGTCCCTAGCGCGTCCACCATTCAACTGTCCGGAGTCACCGTGCCGGGAACATATATCTTGATCGCCGGTGCGTCCGGCACCATTCCGACCGGCAATCTAACGGTTTTAACCGGCAAGGCGGATTTCGTCGCCACACTTGACAATTCCGTTGCCGGTCAACTGCGTCTCGTCGTGTCCTACAAAGTGGGTGACCATCTGGTCTGGAATGGCACTCCGGGAAATGCCGTTTGGGACATCGGCAATTCCACCAATTGGCTCAACTCGGGGTCCGCAAGCGTGGCCTTCGCGAATTTGGATGTGGTTGCATTCAACGGCATGGCGACGGGGAAAACCGTGCTGCTCGATAGTCCCGTTAGTCCGACGGCGGTGAGCGTCTCGGGCGTGGACAATTACGCCATTGGCGGCAGCGGCAGCATTTCAGGCCATGCCACGTTGACCAAACAAGGTGCGGGCATCCTGACCCTTTCCACCGTCAATACATACACCGGTCTAACCACCATCGAAGGCGGCGCCGTCAAGCTGGGCGCCGCGAACGCTTCACTGGGTGATACGACCGGTGACACCACCGTCCTCACGGGTGCCACCTTGGACGTGGATGCGGCTGGCAGCGTCGCCGAACCCCTGGTCATCAGCGGCAACGGGCATGACTCTAACGGTGCCCTCCAAAACGCCAATGCCACCGTCAACAATCAGCTCACCGGTCCTATCACCCTGGCCGGAAATGCCGCCATCGGCGTCACCACCAGCACCAGCGTCATGCAAATCGACGGCATCATCAGCGAAACCGGCGGGGCGCGCTCCCTCACCAAACTCGGCGCCGGCACATTGGTTCTCACCAATGCCAACACCTACACTGGTAATACCAACGTCGCTGCGGGCGGACTCACCCTCGCGCAGGGTGCCCAGCTCAAGTTTGTCATCGGCACCAGCAGCGGCACTAACAACCGCATTTCCGGTGCCGGCACTCTCACCCTCCACGGTAATTTCAACATCGACACCGCCGCTGCCGATGCCACCTCCCTCACGCACGGCACCTGGGTGCTGGAAAACGTGGCATCGCTCAGCGGGGCTTATGGCACCACCTTCACCGTCGTCAGTCCCTTCGCCGATGCCGGTAACGACACCTGGACCAAAACCGTCGGCGACAAGGTTTGGACCTTTAATGAAATCACCGGCACCCTCACGCTTGTTAGTACCAACACATCCACCTATGCAACTTGGATCGATGGGTTCTTCCCCGGCGTATCCGATTCCGCCATCATCGGTGCCACCGCCGACCCCGATCAGGACGGCCTCGACAATGCCGTGGAAATGGTCCTTGGCGGCAACCCCGCCACTGGCATGGATGCGCTCCTGGCACCCGCCGGAGTTCGCGTCACCACCGATCTGGGCTTTGGTGCCGGTCCCACGGATTACCTCAAGTTCACCTACCGCCGCAGTGACCAATCCGTCGTCGCAGGAGTGACCTCGGGAGCCGAATTCAACAACGACCTCGGTCCCGCATGGACCCCGGCCGTCGATGGCGTGTTGGGCGTGGAAGTGCTCGAATTCAATGATTTTTACGATGCCACGCCGGGCTCCGCAGTGGACAAAGTAGAAGTCTATATTCCCTGCGGATCCCAATCCACTCTGTTCGCTCGTCTCGCCGTTCATGTTCCCTGACCACGCATCTGTCCGGAGATCTTGCGAGCTACATGGCATGGCAGGGCTGGCAAGGACTGGCACGACTCTGACCGGATTCACCTTGCTCGAAAACGCTTTCTTCCGCCCCGGCAACCACGTCGGCGCGCCCGGTGGTCCCGTAGCATGTTAGCCGGCGATTTTCCATGGTGCGCGCATCGGCTGGTTGCTGAGCGCGTTGGCCGCAGGATCGTCAAACTTGAGGGTCTTGGAGTCGAACTTGAGGTTTTTGTTCAGGCGATGCGCGGTGATGCCCATGTTGACCAGCGTGGCGGACCAGAAACCGTTTTGCTCGCTGAGGGCGAATTTTTTCCGGGTGTGGACGCAATCGTGGAAGTCGGTGAACTGGGGCGCGGGGTCCGTCAAGGCGTCGAGTTTTTTCCGCAGGTCTTGGATGTTAGATGCAAGTCCCACGGAGATCCGGCCTTTCGGTCCCTCCATGTAGGCGGCGTCCTTATCGCGGTTTTCGCCGTCGAGGATCACCTTGCAACCATCGGCGTAGGTGAACTCGATGCGGCGCCACACGCCCACCGCGTCGGCGTCCTGCGGGTCGGCATCGATTTCCACCGAGACCGGCGCCTGGTCATCCTTGTTGAGGATGTATTGGACGGGGTCGAGATAATGTTGGCCCATGTCGCCAAGGCCGCCGCCATCGTAGTCCCAGTAACCGCGGAAAGTGCCATGGGTTCGCAGATGGTTGTAGGGCTTGTTAGGCGCCGGACCTAACCAAAAGTCATAATCGAATTCCGGCGGGATCGGTTCGGGTTGCAGGTCGGTTTTGCCCGCCCATTGGCCCAGCTTCCAGTCGAAGCCCGTGATGCCTGACACTGTGATTTTCAGCGGCCATCCTAACAGATCGTGCAGCGCCGCTTTTTTGAGCATTCTGACCGGCACATTCATGTCGTAAAATGTGTCCTTGAAGCGGAACCAGGTGTTGAGGCGGAAGATGCGCTTGTGTTTTTCCACGGCTTTGACCATGGCGATGCCCTCGCCGATGGTCCGGCTCATGGGTTTTTCACACCATATATCCTTACCGGCTTTGGCGGCCGCGATGGCCATCAGGGCGTGCCAGTGCGGTGGCGTGCAGATGTGGATGATGTCGATGTCTTCGCGTGCGAGCACTTCGCGGAAATCGTGGTAGCCCTTGACGCCGTTGGTTTCGGCACCGGCCAGATCCATGCGTCCTTTGAGATGTCCTTGATCCACATCGCAGAGGGCGAGCAGCTTGCCTGGCATGGTGAGGTGGGACTCGCTGATCCCGCCGCAACCGATGATGGCGCGGGTGAGCACTTGCGAGGGCGGTGTCTGCCCGTTGAGGCCAAGCACGCGGCTTGGCACGATTTGCACGGTCGCCATGGCGGCGAGCGCTTTCAGGGTTTGGCGGCGGGTGGTCGGCATGATGGAATGCAACGGGTGGTGCGCATTACACATTACCCATGGACCCGAGCGGACCTTTCACGGTGCGGGCGGGCCGGCTTCATCGCCCGCCGGCCAACGCGTCCATCAGATAGCGGCAAGGCCTGAAATTCTCGATGAGGATTTCCTCCTGCGCCCCGCGTTTCATGCGCACCTGGCGGATGTTGAAATTGGGCGTCTTGTGCGGCGCGAACAGGATGTCGTCGTGCGTCGAGTTCTCGTGCTTCTTGAACATCGCGGGCAGGATGTCGCCGCCAAGATGGTCGTCGCGGCCGGTGGCGAGATGGCAGGTGCCGAGGATCTTCTCGTCCTGAATGTCGGCGCCGGCAACCGGCAGCACCTGCGTGCCGAGACCGAGTTCACCGATCGTGCCGGTCATCGGATCATCCGTTAGACGATGGTTGTGCGCGGTGATCGTCGCCGGGTTGCCGGCGATGAGTGTGGAGCGGATGATGCAGCGGTTTTCAACGTCGAGCACGCCGAGCGTGCCGTCCTCGTATTTCATCGGAAACTGCCCGCGCGCGTCGCAGGGCACGAAGTAAACCTCGCCTGCGGGAAGGTTCGCGATGTCCGGGGTCCTGCCCAGGCAGAGGCCGTGTGACTTCTGCGCTTCCTGGCCGCCCAGACCGAGCCATGCGGTGAGCACGCGGCCGTCTTCCAGCGCAAAATCGATTTCCACGGAATCCGCTTTGGTTAGAGCAAGGCGCAGGCGCTCGGCATCGGCCGACACCTCGTGGTAATTCACCGCGAGTCCGGAGTTGAGGATCACGTCGTTGAGTCCGTGCAGAGTGGCGCCGCGGAAACCGTAGGTCTTGCATTTCGCGGTCAAGGGCGCGGTGGCGGAGAAAGTAGAGATGCACAGAATCAGATCATACTTCGGATAGATATCATGCTCGAGCGACAGGTGCCTGCCGGACGTGTCCCAAACGTCGTCCGCGAGGTCGAGGTTCGAGCCATGGGTGCATCGGTATGCATACATCTCTCCGCCCGTCATGCCCAGGGCGTCCAGCGCGCCTTGCCGCAGACCCTGATAGAAATGACGGTGGGCACTTTTTTGGACGGGGAAACCCTCGTGGTTGAGGAACGAGAGGTCTTTGATGCACTCCGCCGGATCATCGAAAGCGAGCAAAATGCACACCCGGCAGCCTTGTGTCGGCGAGAAAACCGTGCCGAGAAGCCGGACCAGATCAAATCAATTTTTGCCGCCGCAAGCGGCAATACGGCAAACAGCATGCCTCACGGGGTTTGGTCCCCCTCGCCGTCGTTTTCGCGCATTTCCGCCAACACTCCCGACATGTCTTCCAACGAGTCCCAGAGCTGGCGCACCACATAGAATGGCGCGCCGCAGCGCACCACCAACGCAAGGCAGTCCGAGGGCCGCGCGTCGAGTTCGATGATCTTGCGTTCCATGATCTCGTTCTCGGCTTCCAGAATCAGGCGTGCGTAGTAGATCTCGCCCTCCATGCTCACGATCACCGCGCGCGAAACCTTCGCCCCAAATGCCTGCAGCGTGAGTAAATACAGGTCATGCGTCAGCGGGCGGGGCGGTTGCTGACCGCTGAGCGAGGCATTGATCGACGCCCCCACCGCAGGGTCGATGTAAAAGACGATGGCTTTTTTGCCGTTCCCCAAAAAAACGGCACAACCAGCTTGCGTCGGCAGCAGCGCGATCGGTTCAACTCGGACAAGATCTGTCATGGCCTCAAGCATCCACCACCCAGCCGGGTTTTCCAAGGTCAAAAACCTGCTTTCGGAACGGGTTGGCTTTTTTGGCAAACACCGCCGCCATCCCAATGCGGTGCATCGCGTGCGCTTCACCTTCACTCCAAATTTCCCGGCCACGCAATAAATCCCAAAAAATTTTTCAAAATGAGTTGACGTGGCAGGGAGCGGGGGACTAGTTTCGCGGGCCGCCACGACAGAGGGCGGTCGGGAGACGGGATGTCGATCGCGGTGCGAGTGCACCCGATCGGCTTTTTAGTCGCCTCGCAGGAA
>JAPLUJ010000395.1 GCA_026397695.1 Verrucomicrobiota bacterium
CCCGTCCGGGCTCACAACTTGCGCTGCGACACCAGTGGATTACCGGATTGTTGTCCCCTCACCACGCTTAGTGTTGCATCCCAGCGCGACGCTTGCCAGCCAAGTTACTGCCAACTCTATCCCACACGGCGGGTCGGTGCTTCTTAGTCAAGAACCCGGCGGGCGGGTGTGGACCAGGCAGCAACCCGTACCAATTATTGATGCGATCGCATCAATAATTGGTACGGGTTGGTCAGGAGCTAATACCCGCGCATGCGCAGGAGCCAGTCCTTGAACATGGGGGTGACGCGGTCTTCCAATTCCTCGCGGGTTTTGGTGTCCCAGTTGGCGGTGGTGTGATATGTCAGGTTTTGCTGGTGGTCCCACAGTTCGGCGGCCATGGCACCGGGATACGGGTTATCGCCCGGGACTTGGGCCGCTTTGTACGCGGCGTTTGCCAGCACATTGGCGTCTTTGCGCATCCTGGCAATGCGGGCGGCGAGTTGTGCCACGTCCGGATTCTTGTAGTCACCATCGCCGGGGTTGCGACAGGCGTGGTTGGCATCATCGAAAGCCCTTCTAGCGACATTGCGATCCAGCTCGGCATTCTTATAGTCATCCTTGGATTGGATGCGCTGTTGGATAGGGGTGCGGATCTCGTTCAGAAGTTTGTGCTTGGCGGTCAGTTCTTGTTGCAGTTTGGCATGGTCCGGGTGTGCCGCGGCGAGTGTGGCATACAGGGTATCGAGGTTTTTCCGGATGGCGTTGCCTTGTGATTCCAGCTTGCGTCGCGCGGCTTGAACCTGGTATTTCAGCATGTTTTGAAACACGCGATCAAGGCGCGCGCTGGCGACACCTGCCTGCTGGTATTGCAGGTCTTCGGCGATGAGTTGCTGCGACAAGCGATTGCATTGTTCCTGTAGCCGTTGTTTTTTCTGGCCGTCGCTTTCCTGCGCAACTTGAGCCAACAGCCCGGCGAGCTGCGGCAGATTGTTGATACGTTTCAGCGCCGCTTCCCGCGCTTGGTTAACCGCCTGGATTTTGGCTGCCACGGCCACATACTGAGGCATGGCCCGCACCTGGGCATCGACCTCCTGGATCTTTTTCTCGTGCGTCTGCATTTGCCCGGCGAGCTGCACATACCCGGCGTTTTCCTTGATGTTGTTGGCGATGACATTTGTTTGTTCATTGAGCTTCTTGATAGTCTCATCAATGGTGGCGACGTCGGCATGGGCCCGGTATGCCTGGTCAATTTCACTCTGCATCCGGCTGATCACCTCGTCGGCCTTGCGGGCACGGCCCTCTAATGCTGCGAGGTTGTATTGCTTGGCGCGGAGTTGATATAGTTCTTGCTCACATTGTTTGATCTCTTTTTGCAGCTCGCCGTATTGGCCGGCCATCAGTTGGGTGTTGACGATGATTTTCCGGGCATCCCAGGCGTCGGCTTTTTGTTGCTCCAGCTCGGACCACTCCTGCAACTGCGTGATGGCAAATGGCACCGGACCAAGGGCGTCGAAGTCCTGATGCGCCTCGCGATAGATGCGCACATGATCCATGCGACCGGCAAAAAAATCGTCCTTGTTTCGGCTGCACGCAAGGAAGTTGCCTTCCACCCGGTCTCCGGTGAAGACCGCACGCGGACTCACCGCGAATGCGGATTGAGCGACCTGCTTGCCATCGACATGGATCACAGCCGTGGTGCCATCCATCGTCACCCGCACACGGGTCCACCGGTCGGCGGGAATCCCTGCCGGCTCTGTTAGAGAATATGTCTTGCCAGCGTGTTTGGCGATCAATGTCGGTTGACCACCCGTCCCGTCGAGAGTCAGATAAAAACACTCGTCATCGCCGGTGCCGAAATCGAACACGCGTCCGCCTTTTCCAGCAACC
>JAPLUJ010000691.1 GCA_026397695.1 Verrucomicrobiota bacterium
AATCAGCCCGCTCGGGTCGCACCCGGACAGGCACAGGATCACGTTGGCGACGGCGGGACTGCGGGTAATGAACCCGGCTTGCTGGAGGCGCGCGCCGCCGGATTCGATCCGCAGCGTCTTCGCGCCGGGCGGGATCGCCACCAGGAAGGCCGGTGCTGGTCCGACGCGGCCGTGGTTCTTCGCCTCGTCCCAACGGTGCATCTTCTCTTCAGGAACCGCTTCGCCATCGATGAAAACCTTGGGATCGCCCAAAAATTTCCCCATATGGCCAAACTTTTTGTCTTTCGACCGAAAGGAAAACCATTGGTACTCGGGCTTGATGGTGTATGTCGCCGAACCGGTACCCCGCAGGATCGGCCCGCCGTCTTCTTCGCGCACGTCGTAATAGAACTTGGGATCCCACGCCCTGCCCTGCTGCTTGTAGAGTTCTTGTTGATGGGCGATGGTTTTCGCCTTCTCCTCCGGCTTGCGGAGATCATGCCGGTTGGCCGCCTTGTCCTTCGGGTCGAACGCAAGCCCTTCGGTCGTCGCCAGCGGCTGCAGGTCGGCCAGGTAAACCTGCGGCGGCATCCGCAACAACGCATCCTTCACCGCCACGGTGACCGGAACCCGGATCTCGGCTTCCTTGACATGCCACGGGACCGGCGGAACCGGCGGGCCCGCCTGCTCCACAGCGGAACCTGAACCCGCGCCAAGCAGGGTCGCGAGAAAGACGAAAACCTCTAACAAATTGAGCTGATGTTTGCGTGTTAACATAAACTTTTTACTTCATCTATTTCCCACAGACCGCTTGGGTGATTGCCGCGTGAGCCTACAACGGTGGCTGTGCTGTAGGGGGCGATCCGCTCCACCTTGATATATACTTCCCTGGCGGCGTCCATCTTTCACGCCTTGACAGGGCAAAAGGGTGGCACATAGCTTCGTGAGACACGAACTGCGTACTCACAAGAAAAAACCATGAATCGCACAGCGCAGAGCGCGGAAATGCAGACCCAAGCGACACGCGTGAGGACCCTGGCCATCGCTGCGCTGGCCCTGATGCCCTGCGCGAGCAGCCTCAACTACAACAGCCACACCTACTCGAACGCCTTCCAAGTAGGCCCGGTCGACGGCGACCTCGGCGTGGTGAGTTTGAAGCCGGATCTGAGCGGCGTCGTGCTGCCCGTCAAACCCGTCGTGTGGACCGGCGCGGGCGGCGACATCATCAACCAGAGCTCCAACGACCAGACGATCAACCTGGCCGGCACGACCGGTGCCAACACGGGAACACACCCAACGTCAAACGCGCCCGGCAATGCGACGCTCGACCAGTCTGGCACCGGATTGCTGAAGTTATGACCCCTATCCCCTGTGCTCTGATCTTTGACCCATGACCCCCCCCAGCATCCCTTTACCCCGTCAACACCTAACTGAATCCATTCCGATGAACAACACCTCTAACACTACCCTCCTGTGCTCGCTGTGGCTCGCTTCCTGCGCCATGGCGGCTGAACCCGCAGTGTCCACCCTGATCGACGCCCCGCCGGTACCCCCACCCAATTCGTTCACGCCCTGGCCGAGCCAGGTTCCGGCGGATTGCCCCTATCCGCAATCAGCCACCGTTACCGGTCTGGCCTTCACCGGACGCCATGCGGAATATACCGGCGCGGACACTTGGTATCCATCGTGGGCGGCAAATGGCAACCTCTACTCGCCATGGACCGATGGCAACGTCAACGGCCTCGGCTCCGGCTCCGGCGGCGAGGGTGCCACCACCGGCCACGCCACCATCCTCGGCGATGATCCTCTCAAGCTAACTGTTACCGACCATGGCATCTTCAAGTCCAGCCCGCGCCCCTATGAAGGACGCTATCCGTGCGGCAGCCTGGTGCATGAGGGCGTGTGGTATTACGGCACCTATTGCCTGCACCCGGGCGGCGGCATCCGGCGCGACGACGGCATCATCTACAACTGGCCGTGGCTCGGCCCGTTCGTCGGCTTCCGCACCTCGAAGGATTTCGGCAAAACCTGGACGCAGACACCATGCACGCCGGAAAAACCGCTCTTCGGCGAACACGCGCTCAAAGGCGAACCGGTCAAAATCGGCGCGCCGCATTTCGTCGATTTCGGCAAGGCCATGGCCCATTCGCCAGATGGCAAGGCCTATCTGGTCGGGCAGGGTTCCAGCGACGGCAAGGACCGGCGCTATGCCTATAACAGTTGGATCACCGCCGACCAAGCATACCTGATCCGCGTAAAACCCGGCATCGAAACCATGAACGATGCCTCGAAATACGAGTTCTTCGCCGGCAACCAGCCGGATGGCGCGGCCATCTGGTCCAGCGACTTCACGAAAATCAAGCCCATCGCCGAGTGGCGCGATCATGCGGGCTGCGTGACCATGACCTACAACGCGCCGCTCAGGAAATACCTGATGTGCGTGACCGACGGCGGCAACACGGTGTCGCGTTATCATACCTATCTGCTGGAATCGGACCGCATCACCGGCCCGTGGAAACTCGCCGCCTATCTGAACAACTTCGGCGAGCAGGCCTACTTCGTCAACATCCCCTCCAAGTTCATCGGCAACGACGGCCGCACCTTCTGGCTGTGTTACTCCGCCAACTTCAGCTCCGGTTGGGGCGGCATTACCTTCCAATCCCTCCCGCCCGGCAGCCGCTACACCATGTGCCTGCAAGAAGTCCGCCTGCTCGCCCCAACCGATCCAGTGCCCCCGCCCAGCCCGCTCACCGCACCCGACAACATCGCGCCCCGCGCCACCGTCACCGTGAGCTCCACCCATCCGGACTATACCTCGGGCGGTCTAACCGACGGCGCGGTCGATGGCTTTCCCGGCGACATCCGGCGCGAGTGGTGCACCAAAGGGGAACGCGATACCGCCACCGTGCGCCTGACCTGGCCGGCCGAACAATCGATCAACCGCATCTGCCTCTTCGACCGTCCCAACGACCTCGATCAAATCCGCTCCGGCATGTTGTTCTTCAGCGATGGCACCAGTATCAAGCTGGGCGAATTGCCCGATGATGCACGCAAGGGCCTCGAAATCAAGTTCCCAGCCAAACAGGTTAAATGGCTGGTCTTCGCCGTCAATGAAGTCAAGCCCAGCACCCATAACATCGGGTTGTCGGAAATCGCCGTCTTCAAATGCCGCTAACAGAGCGCCCGTATGCCCCTTCATAATCTCCCCGGTTGGGCGTGCCGGCCCGCTGCCTAGCCACCGCCACCGCCAACGCCACCGCCAACGCAAGCCCCAATCTTAATTATTTATCTGACCCTTTATTGTGAGCGGGCGCATGACAGGCTGGGCCTGCGGGGAACCGCGCCTGCTGATCTAACAAAATCAAACGTCTGGACGGGCGTTCGTCTTCGTGTAGGTTTGCGCCATGGTCGCCGCTGCTGCAACAACCCCTAGTGAATTGATCTACGAGGCGATCGGCCTGAAAAAGCAATTCGACAACGGCAAGGTGGTCGCGCTGCGCGGCCTGGATCTGGAAATCCGGCAGGGGGAGTTTGTCGCGGTTGTCGGGCAGAGCGGCTGCGGCAAGAGCACCTTGTTGTCGATGCTCGGCTCGTTGGACAAGCCAAGTGAAGGCACGCTGAACTACCGTGGCACCTCGATTCCCGACATGCCGGATCCTGCGGCGTATCGCGCCCACGAGATTGGTTTTGTGTTCCAGTCGTTTCATCTTCTGCCGACGTTCACTGTTTTGGAAAACGTCCAGATCCCGATGTTCGGGGGGAAACTGTCACGCTCGCAACGCAAGGCGCGGGCCGTCGAGTTGCTGGAATCCGTCGGCCTCGGTCACCGCTTCAATCATTTTCCCTGTGAGCTGTCCGGTGGCGAACGGCAGCGCGTGGCCATCGCCCGCGGTCTGGCCAACCAGCCTGCCGTAGTGTTGGCGGACGAACCGACCGGCAATCTCGACAGCGAGAGCGCCTTGCAGATCATCGAGCTTCTGTTAGATTTTCATCGCAAGTTGGGAGTGACGCTGGTGCTTGTGACCCACGACATATCCGTTGCCGAGCGTGCCTCGCGGACGATCCGGATGAAAGACGGGCGCGTGATTTCGGATCAGGTTGCTTCGGCTCTGCTCGAAGTGCTCGACCCGGAACAGAACCACACTTTCCAGGATCATTACATCGAGGTGGATTTCGACCTGTCCGACGTCATGTTCGTTGCCACGGCCAACACGCTGAACATTCCGGCGGCGCTGCTTGTCTGACCTTGGTTGGTATTTCCATCGGCATCGCCGCAGTGGTCACCTTGGTCGGCATGGCTTCGGGGTACGAAAAAGGCATCGGCAAGCAATTGGACGCCGTCGGCATCGACGTGGTGGTGAGCAACATGAGCGGCGGCATCATGCCCAAGACGTTTGACGAGTCGCTGCAAGAGAAGGTAGCAGCGCTGCCACGGGTTGCGGAAACGACGACTGTGTTGATGCGGATGATGAGCGTGGAGGATGCGCCGATCATGATGATCTCGGGCCGCGAGTGGGGCGGATTCATCTGGGACCAGATGAAAGTTCTCGAAGGCCGGATGCTCAAAGACGGCTCGGAAAAGGCGGTCGTCCTCGGCACGCTTGCGGCGGAGTTGCTCAGGAAAAAGGTGGGCGACACGGTCCAGATCGAGGTTGAGGAACTGCCGGTGGTGGGGATTGTGGACGGTCGCTCGATGGTGGAGAACGGCACGATTTTCCTGTCGCTGCAGGTGATGCAAGAGATCTCCGGGGAAGAGGGCAAAATCAATTTCCTGGACATTCGGGTCCCGCCCAACACCTCGAAAGCGGAGATTGATCAGCTTTGCAAGGACATCAAGGTCATTTTCCCGGAAGGCCGTGCGATGGTGGCGAACGAGGTGGTCGGCACCAGCCAGGGGTTCCGCGTGGTCCGGGCGATGAGTTGGAGCACCTCGTTGCTGGCCATCATTGTGGGCGTGCTCGGGGTTATGAATACCATGTTGATGACCGTTTTCGAGCGCACCCACGAGATCGGCATTCTGTTAGCCGTCGGCTGGCGGCGGCGGCGGATTGTTTACATGGTGCTGTGTGAGTCCGCGTTGTTAGGGCTGCTCGGCGGCATTGTGGGCGTGGTGCTAGGCGTTCTGGGACTCATCACCCTGGGTGCCTCGCCCGGGATCCGCGGCTTTCTGGAGCCGGATATCAACCCGAAACTGATGCTCATTGCCATTGCCATCGCGGTGGTTGTCGGCGTGATCAGCGGCTTGTATCCGGCGTGGCGCAGTTCCCGCCTGACGCCGAGTCTCGCGCTGCAGAACTAACCCAAATTCACTCCACTCCCATGAATCTAACACTTCGAACTCTTCTTCACGCCGTGTTCGGCACCGCGCTGCTTGTTTCCGTGGCACATGCACAGGAGGGCGCACTATCGGCGCGCGATCTTGCCGCGCAACTGAGCAACATCATTCAGGATGGATCATCGGTGGTGCGCTTGAAAATGGACATCAGCAAACCGTCTGGCGGAGGCAAGACCGTGTTGCAGATTCAAGTTAAGTCCCAGCGCACCAAGAGTGCCACCGATCTGGTCTATCAGGTTCTGTGGCCCAAGGACCGCAAGGGCGAGTCATTCCTCCTGCACAAATCGGGTGGCCGCGCGCCCGGCGGAGCGGTGTTCACCCCGCCGGATTCGCTGGTGCCGCTCACTGCGGCAAGAATGACGGATGGCATTTTCGGCAGCGATCTTTCCTATGATGATCTGGCGGAGAATTTTTTCGCCTGGGGCAACCAAGCCATTGTCGGCACGGAGACCGTGGACCGGGTGCCCTGCCAAATTCTGGAATCCAAACCGGGCAAGGGTGATGGCACGAGTTATGTGAAAGTGCGCAGTTGGATAGATATCAAACGCATGGTCACCTTGCGGGTGGAAAAATACGCGGCTTCCGGCAAGCTGGCGAAGCGCATCGATACCACACGCGTGTCCAAGGACGACACCGGCCGCACGATTGGCTCGAGTTTCTCGTTGCAGCGTACCGGGCAGGATTCCGTCACGGAAATCGAAGGATCTAACAGCAAGCACGGCATGACATTTCCTGCCACTGATTTCACCCCGGAGGCCCTCCGCACACTCAAGTAATCTGTGCTATGCATCACCTCAAGCCCATGGACGCTGTCGCCGCATTGTATGCGGAGGATCAGCATGATTTGGCGGAGGCCATCGTCGCGAGTTTGAGTCGCGCCATTTTCCACGAGTCGGACACGAAGCCGGCCAGCAAGGCCAAGATCTTCATCGGGCACGCCACGCATAAAGTCGTGCGTTGGACCACCAAGGTCACGCCATCGATGGATGGCAGTGAAATCATGCTCTATCGGAATCCTCTGTTTGAGCGTAGCGGCCATCCCTACGCGCGGTCGCTGCTGACATCGTCGCGGAGTGAGACCGCCGCATTGGTGGAAGGAGGGGATCCCATGAACGGTCCCTACATGATGTTATCGCCGGAGATTCGCAAAAGCGGCGGCTTGTGGGACCGGATTTTTTTCGAATCCGTCCAGAGCAAAGACGTGCAGTTGCGATTCATGTTGGAAACGCAGGCGACCTACAACGCCGCCAAACGTGTGTTGGACCGGGGTGATTCCGTCCGTATCAAGGCGGTGGCGGCCGGGACCGGGCTCAGCCTGATACTGGCGTACGACAAACTCATGCGTGACGGTTGCGACCCCCAATCCATCACTGCCGTGATCACCGACCGGGACGCTGCGAATATTGCGAAATCCAACCATCTTCTCGCCAAGCTGGCGAGTACCCGGAACAACCATAATATCGCCGGGCATGGCTATGGGATTTTTGCCATGGCCGAAGATGTTTTCGATGGGCCGGATCCGTTGGCCGTCGCATTCCACCCACCTTACCACATCGTCACTGCCATCGGCATCCTCGAGTATTTCCAAGGCGTCTCGCATAGCACAACCGGTCAGCGGCTGATGCTTCAGGAGTCCGAGGATCCGGTTACCGCCCATGATTTAGCTGCCTGCCTGGCAGAAATGACCACGCACCGCGGCAACCTGATAGTGAACACCTACCGCGATCATTCCTCCATCCGCATCCTCGAACTTTGCGGCTAGCGCTTCAGTTTCCGTGATCGTGGGCATCTGCGGGATCTGCTAGCGCCGCTGAACTTCCAGTCATTCCATCTCGCCGGATCCGGTCACATTTACGACGTCAAGGTATTTGAAAAATCCGCCGGTGTGGACTAACAACGGCTTGACTTGTTGTCCCAAGGATGCCTGGCGGCATATTGTTAGAGCGAATTGAGAAACTCCACGAGGTCGCTGCGTTTTTCATCGTCCTGGATCACCCACGGGTGGGCCGGGTGTTTGGTGAACGGCTGTTTGTAGATGCTGCTGCCGGGGAGGAGTCGCTGGGGATCCAAGAGGTCGTCCAGGGTGGCCACCGAGTGGTCATGGAGGTAGGGTGCCGTGGCGTAGATTGAGAGCAGCGGTGTGACCCGGATGCCGCCGGTTTCATTCATTCGTTGGGTCGGCGGGCCGTTGGAGCCGATCAACTCGAACGGGATCGTGCTTTGGTTCGTGTACATGCCAAGCCACGTCGAATGGCAGGTGTAGCAGCGGGCCTCCCCGAACACCTTGCGTCCGCGGGCCGCCTTGGCAAGGTCCACCTTGGTGTTGCGCAGAGGTGGCAGGCTGTTGAGGTAGCAGCAGAGGGCGATGGAGACCTTCAGCGGCGCCATGTAAGGCGACCCCTGATTCATCCAGGCGTTCGAGTGTCGCTGGTACTCCGGCATGGGCACCCCGGCGGAGGACCAATAGCGGAAACCATGGGTGCCCCGGGCGAGCATGATGGCAGTGGGGTTCTCGATCCCGTCGGGGAAGTAGCGAAACGTCAGGTCGCTGGTGCCGGGAGGCCATCGGTTCGCCTGTTGGCGCAGGTCTTCCGGCAGGTTCTCCGCCATCGCGAGCAGCTTGCCGAACATCAGGGTGCTCGACGGGAGACCCGCAGTGATCTTGTGGGCCACGGGATCGCGACCGGTGTGGCAGTAGGCGCAGGAGTAGCCCACCCGGATTTCCCCGTCGACCCCCTTCTGGATACGCACCCCCACGATAGGTGTGGGATCGGAGAACCGCTCCGCCTCACCCTCGTCGACCAGGCAGTCCTTGTCGTTGCGGGGGAGGAACCCGTATTTGACGTACTTGTAGGGGTCGGCGTTGATCTTGAGCCGGGGCACCTTGACCAGCGACGAGGCCTCCTCGTTGAGTTGGGTCCACCCGAAGAAGATCGCCTTGCCGAGTTTTATTTGCTCCTCCTGGCCGGTGACCTCGAAGTGAATTCCGTTAGACGAGCGGGGGTTTTTGACGAGCGGTCGGAAATACCCCTTGGGGGTCATTTCCATGCGGATCATCTCCCAGAGGGTGACCGTGACGTCGCCGGTGGTGGTATGCTCAGGAACAGTGAACCGGATCTTCGTGTCGGTCCACTCTAGCACCTCGACCTTGGGCACCGCCTCGGTCATGTTCAGGGCGACACCGTTGAGCCCCTGCTGGGCACCGAAGTTGGTGCCGGTGACGGTGACCACTGTGCCGGGGTGGCCCGAACGGGGCGCGACGTCGGTGATGACCGGATCGGCTGCGAATGATGGCACCATGATGTTTTCGTAGCCTTTGAGGATGGCGTCGCCCATGAGGTTCACATCGTCCGGCACCTCCATATTCACGACCATCGCCTTGGGCACCACAGGGTTGAGGATTGCCTGCAGCTTCCGGTAGCCCAAAAACACCACCACGCCGGCCACCGCCAGCGTTACCATAAGGAGTCCGCGCCAGCGGTTCCGGACGGCTTTCAAGATTGCCATAAAATTGCTATTGGGGTGGGTGCGCATGAGAGGGAAAGCATTGAATATGACACACTAAATTCCGAACGGAAGGGGCAGAAATGCGGGAAGCAACGTCAAATTATTGGTTGGGAATTCAGAGAAATCAGCAGTTGGAGTGTAAGCCGGAGAGCGGTGGCGGGCGCAAGGGATGGACGAGAAAGAGATAAAAACCAAGGGCAAAATCCGCAAACGGCAATTACCAAACGGAGGTAGAGATGAAGAGGGGAATGGCAAGTTCTGGTATTGCGAGAAAATTGCTTCCGGGGTTGGCGCGCAACAACAAGTCAAAGCGGAGATCGGGATAAAATCCTGTGCTCCACCGTTAGGCTTGCATGGGTGAGTGGAAACCGGTGAAGAAAAATAATTTTTTTTCAGAATGCTGAAAGATGTGATTTCGGGGCGGTGTATTATCGGCCATGCGCGCGCAATTTATTCCTTCGGTCATTCTATCAGCGAGTTTGCTGGCTGGGGTGATTGTGACTGGTGTGGCAGCGGAAGGGGGGCGCGGCAAACCGGATGACTGGTTCGTCAAGAGCGACAAGCCCAAGGAAATGAAGCCGACGCAGTTCGTGTCCTCGGCCGAGACGCGCGACATCATTCCGCCGGTGCCCGGGGCACCGGTGTCCCAGAGCGAGCGCAAGAAACCGCCCTCTCCATTGGCACCTCGCTCCCAACGATCTGGTGCAATTCATTGAGTTGGCGAAGCGCAACAATTTCATGTACGTGTGGTCGCAGATCACACTCGAATCGTTCAGCTATGACCCGAAGCTGATGCCGTCGATCCTGATCAGCGGGGTCCGCGAAGTGAGCTTTGCCCCCGCCATCATCGACAAACTGCGTGAATACGTGCTTGATGGGGGGACCATCATCTGCGACTCGGTTTACGGCTCGCCGTGGTTTTACGAATCGGCGCTGAAAGTGTTCGACGCGATGTTTCCCGAATCGAAGTTCCGGGTTTTGCCTGCGGATCATCCGCTGTATCACACGCTGGTGGACATCGACAAAGTCAAATATCACTGCGGACGCGATGACGACAAACCGTTTCTGGAGGGACTCTACATTGGCAGCCGCATCGGCGTGCTGGTCTCCCAGTATGGGCTGGGATGCGGCTGGCAAAACAAGATGGACGTCTTCAAGACGCTGACGGAACGCGGCCTCGCCGCCAAGGCTTACAGCCAGGAATCAGCCGAAAAGATCGCCACCAATCTGGCGGCCTACATTCTGGGATACAGCCGGGTGGGCGAGATCGAGGGCAAGCCCGAAATGTTCGGCCTGGCCGACGAGAAGAAACCGACGGCCGAATTTGTGTTCGCGCAGATCCAGCACGACGGGGCGTGGAATGCCCATCCCGGGGCGGCGCGCGCGCTGCTGAGCAATCTGGAGAAGGAATCGTCGATTCCGGTGAACCTCAAGCGGGTTTCGGTGGACATCGCGGCGGATGATCTTTCGGCCTATCCGTTTCTTTACTTCACCGGCTTGGACGACTTCGTCCTAAACGACAAGCAGATCGCGGGCCTGAAGGCATACGTGGCTGGAGGAGGGACCCTGCTGGTCAACAACTCCCTGGGGCTGGCGTCATTCCACCAAGCCGCCGTGCGCGAGCTGCGCCGCGTTTTTCCCGGCAAGGACTTCGGGGTTTTGCCGGTGAGTCATGAGATTTACGGCAATCTTTTCGATGTCAGTCGCGTGCAATACACGCCGACGCTGATCAAGGACAAGGGCAAGGAGCTGGGTGGCCGGCCGTTCCTCTACGGCATGACCTTCGATGGCAAGCTCCGGGTCATTTACAGTCCCTACGACCTGGAGGCCGGCTGGAACGAAGTGCGCTATCCGCTGAGTCGCGGCTACGAAACGGATTCCGCCAAGAAACTCGGAATGAACGTGATTATGTATGCGATGACGCATTGACAGGACCCCTTATGTGAGGCTTTGCAGAGATATGGTACCCATAACTTCGAATATCATAGAAGATGTTGCCGATGACATCCACGAGGCCGTGGCTTCGCTGGCGCAGACCCATCGACGGCTGCGCGAGGAAATCGGCCGGGTCATCGTCGGGCAGGACGACGTGATGGACCAGGTGCTGACGGCATTTTTTGCCAGGGGTCACTGTGTGCTGAAAGGGGTTCCGGGGCTGGCCAAGACGCTGATTGTCAGCAGTCTCGCCAAAACCATGTCGCTGGCCTTCAAGCGGATTCAGTTCACGCCCGACCTGATGCCGAGCGATATCACCGGCGCGATGATCCTGAGCGGCAACGAACAGAGCCACCGGGAATTCGTCTTCAGAAAGGGGCCGATCTTCACCAACATCATGCTGGCTGACGAAATCAACCGGACGCCGCCGAAAACGCAGGCGGCTTTGTTAGAGGCGATGGAGGAGCTGCATGTTTCGGTGGCCGGTGCGACGCGGCCGTTGCCGACGCCGTTTCTGGTGTTGGCGACGCAGAACCCGATCGAACAGGAGGGAACCTATCCCCTTCCGATGTCGCAACTCGACCGCTTCCTGTTCATGATCAAGATCGATTACCCGTCGCTGGGCGACGAGGAAAAGATTCTGCAGGTCACCACGCGCGATACCATGCCCGTGCTGGAAACCCTTATTACCAGCAAGGCGATCATGGGATACCAGGAGTTGGTTAGACGCGTCCCGGTCAGCTCGTATGTGGCTAAATACGCGGCGAGTCTTGCCCGCGCGACGCGCCCGGACAATCCGGACGCGCCCGCCTTCATTCGGAAGTGGGTGCAGTGGGGATGCGGCCCGCGGGCTGGTCAGGCGCTGTTGCTTGCGGCCAAATCGCACGTGTTGCTCAACGGCAGGTTCAATGTCTCCATCGACGACATCCGGGCGTTCGTCCATCCTGTTTTCCGCCACCGCTTCGGACTGAATTTCACGGCGGTCAGCGAGGGCTACGATACGGACGCGATCATCGACTGGTTGCTTGATGCGGACATCGGGCTTGAGGGGACCAGGAAAACCGGGCGTTTCAATTTCAAGAGAGCAAGATATGGCCAAGCATAAGAGCTACAAATACCTACCGTCGCAGATGGCGGATAACCTGCGGGATTTGGGGATTGCGGTCCGCAAGCAGATGAACGGCGGCATGCAGGGACTCCACCGATCCCCGGCTTTCGGTTCCTCCGTGGAGTTCGCCGAATACCGGTCCTATGTCCAGGGTGATCCGATCCAGCGGATCGACTGGACGGTTTACGCGCGCACCGACAAGTATGTGATCCGCCGTTTCCACGACGAGGTCAACATCCGCGCGCACATACTGTTAGACACTTCCGAGAGCATGACCTACAAGGAGAAAGGGAAGATATCCAAGATGGAATACGGATGTTATCTGGCGGCGTGCATCATGTATATGATGATCAACCAGGGCGACTCTGCGGGGTTGATCACGTTCGGCGATGATATCCGCGAAGTGTATGAACCCGCAGGCACGTTTGCCGGGCTCAGGCCGATGCTGCTGGGGCTCGAGGAGATCAAACCGCAGGGCCAGAGCAATATTGAAAACGCGCTGCACAAAACGGCGGAGCTTGTCAAGGGGCGTGCGTTTGTGGTGTTGATTTCCGACATGTTGCAGGATCCGCGGGAGATTTTACGGGGCGTCGGGCCATCATGGACCCCGGGGAATTCCGCCTTCCGGACGAGGGTTTGATCGAGGTGGAGTTTTTGGAAACCCATGACCGGATGAACGTGGATATTGCCGAGTTCCGGGAGTTATACCTACAACGGATCCGTGAGTATATGGACGAGGTTCGCATCGGCTGCACCAAAGAGGGGGCGGATTACCTGTTGGTGGATACCACCAGCGATCTGCACGATGTGCTGCGTAGAAGGGCGGTCCTATCATGATTCCGGGAGCGTCCCTATTCCTCTATTTGCTGCCGCTGGCAGCCGCCCCTATCGTCTTTCATCTATTGATGCGACGGCAGCGGCGGAGGATCATGTTTTCGACCAAGATGTTCTTCGACCGGGTACATCCGCAGCTCACGTTTCATCGGAAGGTGCGTGACATGCTGTTATTGGCGGCGCGGGTTCTGTTGATCGCGTTGCTGCTGTTAGCCCTGTCCCGTTTGGTTGTGACGGGCATCACCGGCGTGTCGGGGTTGGGAGGCAAGCAGGTCGTCGTGGTCATTCTGGACAACTCCGCATCCATGGCGGGGCTGGTCAAGGGAAGCGAGCAGACCAAGCTGAAGACGGCGGTTGCGGGTGCGCGCGCGTTGTTGGCGACCATGGACCAAGGAGCCAAATCCGGCGTGGTGCCGCTGGTGGCGGACCCCGAGGTGGAACAATGGGGCGGAATCACTGCCGATAGAAACCTGCAACTGAATTCGCTCGACAAGGTCAGGGTCACGGCGGCGGCCGGAGATCCGGCCAAGGCGCTGATGCAGGCGGTGGCCATGCTGAAGGATGCCGGTGCTGCCGGGGGCGGTTCGGTACACATTTTCACCGATCTTCAGGAAACTCCGCATCTTCTTTCACCGGGTGACTTCGGCGGCGACGGACCAGCCCAACGTCTGTCTGGCGCAGGCGAAGATTTCGTCGCGGCGCATCCTCCAGCGGCAGCCGTATCAAGTGGAATTGCTGCTTCGCAATGACGGGGACAAGGCGGTGGAGATTCGTGTCAACATGCAGATCCAGAACCAGACCGCCCCCGACACGACGAAGGTCACCATGGCAGCCGGCGAGAAAAAGCGGGTCATGATGGGTTTTCGGGCCGAAGGTCCCGGTGCCCACTGGCTGCGGGTATGGATCGAGGGGGATGGTTTCCAAGAAGACAACCGTGTCGCGCTCTCCTACCTTTGCGAACCGACGGGCGACATCTGTTTTGTCGGTGGCCAACAGGCCGGGGATTTCGGCGTGCTCCCGCTGGCATTTTCACCCGCCGGCGACGGTCGGGACACCTCGCTGGTGCCGGGATTCAGCGGGCTGCAGGATCTGGGTGCCCGCATTGAGAGCAAGAAGCCGGTGCTGGTGGTCCTGAAGTGGTCCGATGCCTGTGCACTGGACGGAAAGACGGCGGATTTGCTGGAGGCCTACACGCGACAAGGCGGCAACCTGCTGGTTTTGCCGGCGGTTGCGGGACCGGAACCCACGGGCAAGCCCCCCGCGTGGTTGGGAGCTGGCGTCGAAGCCCTCAAGGTGCTGCCGACGGCTTTGCCCTTGGCGGTTGCGGACGGCACTTCCGAGTTTTGGTCTGATCTTCGTGATCCGGTCGGGAGGGTTCGTTTGAGCGGCGTGTATGCGAAACAGTATCATCCGTTGTCGCTCCAACAAGAGGGCGGCTACACGCCACTCCTGAAGGCCGACGAAAACCAGGTGTTGCTCGCCGTGCGCGGGCTGGGCGAGGGGCAGGTCATCGTCAGCGGCTTGGCATTCGCCAGCAGGCGGGAGGGGATTCCGGAATGGAGCACGCTTCCCATGCAGAGGGCCTTTCTTGTGATGGTTCAGCCGATGGCACTCGGTGCCGTTTCCGGCGTGGTCAACCGGAACTTGTCCTTGGTCGCCGGCAACGCCCCGCGGTCGCTGCCCGGCAAGGAAGATGAGGTGAAGATCTCCACCTTGGTGGGCGATCAGGTGCTGTGGGCGGGTCCGCGCGCCCAAGCCCCCGTGCTGGTTCGCGAGGGTGCGTATATCGTGCGCATGGGCAAACGGGAGTTGTGCCTGTCGGTCATGCCTTCCGACACCGAGGGCAGCGGATCGTTCATCACCGGTTCCAAGGTGGACGCCATGGGCGAGACACCCCATGCCATTGGTGATCTAACCAGCGAACAGGATTTCAGGGACACGCTTGCGAGATCCGGTGCGGGGATGGAGCTTTACATTCCGCTGTTGTTGTTAGCGATTGTGGCCTTGCTGGCGGAGGGGCTGCTCGGTTCACCTGTGTTGCGACGCGCCAAGGGGCCGGACGACGGCAATAAACCGGATGGCCTGGGGGGATCGAAGGCCGATAAATTCAGCAGGGAGGAAACCGTATGATCAGCACACTCTTATGGAATCCGCACCTCGGCACGCTGGCTAACAGCCTGATCGTGCTGGTGATGATGGGATGGCTGCGGCTGCTCTATTCAAGGTATCGTTCGCTGCACAGCGTGAAGCGGTCATGGCTTCTCATGATCCCCAAGATCCTGTTCACGCTGCTAGTGCTGATCGCGCTCTTTGACCCGAGTTGGCGCGTCGCCAGTTCGATGCGGGATGCGGAGGTCGTGCTGTTGACCGATGTCTCCTCGTCCATGAATGTGAAGGATGGCGATGCGGGCACCCGGGCCGAGCGTGCCAATCGGATCGCGAAAAAATTCAAGGACGAACTTGGCGACTCGGTGAAATTCAGGACCCTGCCCTTTGATGTTGATATCCAGGATCCGGAGAAGAAGTTCGGCGACGAGATTCGTGGCACGGACATCGGCAGAACCATTGTGAGTCTTTCACAGAGACCGGACCTGGCGGCCTGCAAGGCGGTGGTGATGGTGACCGACGGTGGTGATGAGGTGGTCGATAGCGAGCGCATGCCCGGTGCTTCGATTTACATTGCTGGCGTGGGAACGGATCCATCCACTTGGAACGATGTGGCCATCGACCAAGTCGTTGTGCCGACGGAAATCGAGGTGAATTCGCCATTCAAGGTTTCCGGGGACATCATCGGCAGAGGTGCGCACGGCGATTTCTCGCTGAAACTGGCCGCCGTGGAAGTGGCCCTTGAGAAATCCGTTGACGGCAAATTCCAGACGGTGGACTCGCAGACGGTGGATCTCCGGTCACAGAAGGCGCCTGTGGAGTTCCAGGTGGCGGCCGAGGCAACCGAAGGGATACGCGAATATCGCCTGAATGTGAAGCCCATCGCAAACGAGCTTTCCGACCTGAACAACCAGCGGACATTCCAGGTGAACATGAGGCAGAAGAAGATCCATGTCCTGTTATACGGCCGCGTGCTGGATTGGAATTATGCCATGATCAGGCGGGAGTTGGACGACGACCCGATGATCGGTCTCACCGCCGTCTATCACAAGAACAGCGATGTGATCCGCATCGAAGGCTCCCGGCAGGAGGGTGACGAAGTCCTGAGTCGCGGTTTTCCGATAGATAAGGCGGTGCTCGGCCTATACAAGTGCATCATCCTCGGATCCTTCCCGTCGAAACACCTGCCCACCGCATGCTACGAGGCGCTGAAGGAATATGTAGAGGGCGGCGGATCGGTCATCTTTCTGGGGGGGCGTGATTCCTTCGGCAAAGGAGAATACGCCGGGACGCCCATCGCCCCGCTCATGCCGTGGCAGATCAGCGCGGACGAACGGGAAATCAGTGCCGGCCAGTATCCCGTGGTGGTTTCACCTGAGGGCGAGGAACACAGCGTGATGTCCGCCACGGCCAGTATCCTCAAGGATGTGAATTCGCCAGTGCTCTATTCCATCAATCATGTCGGCCGCTTGCGCAGCGGTGCCGTCAGCCTGATGAACACTTCGGTGGGTGCGGAGAGCGTCGCGGTGGTCGCGCTGCAGTCATACCGCAAGGGCCAGACATTGGGCTTGGCGACGGACACGCTCTGGCGCTGGGGCCGCATGCAAGGCAAGATTGCCGACACCTACGGTCAATTCTGGAGAGATGCGACGCGTTTCATGTGTGGCGGGTTCGAAGGGGGCAGGTTCCTGACGGTCAGGTGGAACCGCGATCGATATCGACCGAGCGAGCAAGCGGTGGCCGACATCAAGGTTGCGGGCCGGTATTCGGCCGGGGAAATCCGGCTGCAAGGGACGATGAAGCACGCCGACAAATCGCAGGAGTTGGTGCTGGATCCGGTTTCCGGCGAGGACAACATGTACCGCACCAAGGTCTTTTTCCCGGAACGGGGCGACTACGCCATCGATCTGGAGGCCAAGAAGGGCGACGAGGTGATCGACAAATACCAGCGCACCATACATGTGGGATCCTCGCTCAACGAGGGTGCGCAACTGGTGGTGGACCACGCATATCTCGAGAACCTCACGGGTCGCAGCGGAGGATCGTACGCACCCGAGAAAACCGTGGATCAACTCATCGAACGGTTGAAAGACAATCTGATGGCAGCTGCCAGTCCGCAGGATTTGCCGCTGGTGCGCAAGCCCGACCTGCTGCACCATACGTTGCCGGTGTATGTGCTTCTGGCCATGCTGGTCCTCGTGGGGGAATGGGTGATGCGTCGGCGCATGAACATGATGTGAGCTGATCTAACAAGGAAATAGGATGATGGTTTCTGTCCATGACAAAAAGCAATTTCATGCAACCCGCCGGGCGGCATGGGGGAAGGCGTTGGTGTTGATGGCGGCGTTGTCCGTTTGCCTACCGGGTGTGCTGCCGGGGCGGGAGGGGAAAGCCCCGTCGCGGGAGGCCTCCATTCTTCTTTCTGACGGCACGGTGCTCCATGGGACGGTGTTGTTGACGCCGGGCAACGATTTCAACCTGGTGGGGATTGATGCCACGGTGAAGTGGAACAAGATGAATGAATTCAACGTGGACGTCATCCGCGAAATGACCTTCAAGCCGTATAAGGAAAGCTACCAGAGGGAGTTTACGTTCTCGGAGATCCAATGGACGACCGAACAAAAAGTCGACAAGGTCTATCGGGGAGAGCCCTATCCGGTTCTGGAACCGCAGTGCACCGTGGTGTTCAACAGTGGCGAGGAGCGAACCGGCATCCTGAAAACGACCGTGATCTACCTCAAGGAAAAAGATCCGGATACCGGCATGGAGACGGAGAATCGCAAGTTCTTTCTGAAGTCCAAGATGACGGGCAAGCAAGGTGCGGATATGAGTTCCCTGGTGTACGTCACACGCATCAAGATGCTCGACGAGGGGAAAAAGGTCGAGCGGAGTCTGGATGTGGAATTCGCCACCTTCGATGCCGCATCGGCGAGCGACTTGCAGGCCATCACGCAGGACACTCTCACCAGCGTCCCGGTCAAGGCCGCCGACGGAAACAAGAAAGTCGAGGTTCTGTCCACGTTTGGCGAGAACGTTTTCCTGGCTGCGCGCATCGGCGACCGATACGTGGCCGGTTGGCCTGAGGAGGGCACCGAACGCACGGATTTGTTCAAGCAGGTGGAAGAGCAGTTCATGAAAAAAGTGGACTACTACAACGAGAAAAAGCTGCTAGGCATTCTCCCGTTGGACAACGGTCGGCGGGTCCTGTCGTTGGTGAGCTTGCGCCGGCAGGTCCCCGAGGGCGCATATACTGGCATGCCCGGGTTTTTCGAGAAGGACGGCAACGGGGAAAACATGGAGTTCTTCCGGCTCAGTGTGTGGATGTGGCACCGGGATCCCGAGACGGGAACCATGGCGCTGGTCGACCGCGGCTCGTTTTATCGCGTGAAGGTCGCGGATAAAGCGGCAACGCCGGCGGCGGGAACCAGCCCGGACCTCTGGCCGGTCGTGAAACAGGATGGCAAGCTCCTCGTTGGAAAGAAAAAGGAAGTGGAAAAATGAAAACTGCAACGTCATCTGATTTTGGAAGGCTCGGGCCCGTGATCGGGCGGGCGAATGTCACCGTCTTTTTCACCACTGTGGTGTTGGGATTCCTGACATGGTTCGCCATCACCAGCGGCACGTGGCTGACGCTTTTCGCACTGGACAATCTGCTCAAACTGCCCGCCGCCCTGCGCTTCATTGGTTCTATCAAAAACCGCATGACCAATGACCAGGTGGCCCTGATGTTAGAGAAGAAGTACGGCATCAAGGAGAATGTGCTGATCAATGCCATTCAGTTTGAAGGGATGGCTTACGGCGAACGTCAGAAGGACTTCGTTCAGGAGACGGCCAAGGCTGGCTCGCTCGGGTGGAAAAACATCCCCCTGTCCGAGTTGTGGCAATTCGGCCGCATGACCGTATGGGGTTTGGTCTTTGCCATGCTGGTGTCTCTCTGCTCCCTCTACGTTCTGAAGTTGCCGCGGTATGCGGACAACGCGTTCTATCGGTATTTACACAGCCTGTCGGACGTCCCGCCCGCGGGGTCGGTCACGCTGGCCCTGACTCCCGACCAAGACCTCACCATCGCGGAACATGAAACCCTGCAGATCACCCTCGCGGTAGGCATGTTTGCCGAGAAGGACAAATTGACGGCCTATCCGGAAATCATTTACAAGGAAGGCGTAGGGTCGGTCGGCGAGCAACGTGGCGAGGGGACGACGGCGACGATGCAGCCGGTGGTCGGCAAGGCGAATGTTTATACGCATGTCTTCGAGAACGTGCGCCATGGTTTCTCATTCCGCGTCTTTGTGCGCGACACTTATACCCGCAGCATCCAGGTGACGGTCAGTCCGGCGCCGGGGATTGCGGAATCGCGCTTTACCATCACCCCGCCCGCATACGTGGCGCAGGAACCCCGCGAGGAAGTCGGCCCGCCGCAGTCGGTCAAGTGCCTCCCCAATTCGAAGCTGGGCGTCGAGATCAAGCTGGACAAGGCGGCCGAGAAGCTGCGCTGGCTGTGGTCGGCAGGGGAAGTCGATTTACAAAATACCGAAGGCCTCAAGTGGCAGGCGAACATTGATGTCGGCGCGGTTGCCGGCACCTATGACTTGGATGTCAAGGGCAAGGACCTGGATCGGTCGGTGAGGATCGCGACCGGTTCGGTCTTGCTGATGACCGACCGCAAGCCTGAAGTGAGGTTTGTGGGCACGGCCATGAGCCGCACCGTGGTGCCCGGTGACCGGCTTGCGTTGCAGATCGAGGCCGAGGACGATTACGGTACCGGCGCCATGGAAGTCACTGCCCGTCCGGCTTACGGCGGCAGCCTTCCGGTGACCGTCAGGGATTGGAAATACGGGGTTGCCCCCGGCAAGCGCGGCAAGGTCAACGAGAAGTTCGAATTGACGATCGACGCCAGCATCTTCGTGCCGGGCCGCCAGTATTTCCTCGAAGGCCGGGCCGACGATTTCTGTCCAGACACCCCATGGGGGGTTTCCGAGCCCCTCCTCATCACCGTCAAGATGATCGACGATCTGAAGTCCACGGACACGGATGTCGCCAAGCTGTATGAAGCGCTAGAACTGGCCATCCGCCTGCAGAAAGAAGCCCTGGATGGGACGACAAACCTGATCAGCAACATCGACAACGTCTGGGTGGACATGAACCGTGCGCCGCGCAAGGACGATGACATCCAGGGGTTGCTGAACAAATACCGGGAGGCGATTCTCCCGAAACAACTCGGAGTCCGTGAGGCCCTCCTTGCCGGGGTCAAGGTCGCCACGCTTCAAGAGAAACGGATGGCTACCCGCATGAAGGACATTTCCGAAGTGGAGGCCATTGAGGCGAACAACCAGGTCTTTGCATCCGTCCGCCGTCCTGTCGGCGCAGGAGATCTCAAACCGGCGGTGAAAAACGCTTTTGTAACCGACGGGAAGACCTGCCTCGTGCGCTTCGAAAGCCGGAAGGGACGTTATGCCGGACTGGTTGTCACGTCTCCGCAGGGGTGGATCGACCAGACTTGGATTGGCAATCTGTCGCTGTTGGGAGCGGACGGAAAACGTCTGGACAGCGCCGGTTGGAAGGTCGTGTCCGCAATTGGCGGCGAGGGCGCACAGCAGGCGCTCACCGCCAATGGTTGGATGGCGCAAGGCCGCTTGCCCTACATTCTCATCATCGATATGGGAAGCGAACGTGCCGTGACGGGCATCATGTGCGGCCAAAACGATCCGGTGCGCGCGCCGAAGGACTTCCAATTGTATCTCTCCACCGACAAACCGCCGAGCATCGTCTTCAACCCGCCTGACAAGCCCCGCATCCAGAATGAACTGGGGCCGATGCAGAAAATCCAGGAGGCGATTTACAACCAACTTCTGGCACTGAAGGGTCGGGAGGCCGGCGAAATCGCCAAGAAAGAAGACAACGAGGTGAAGAAGGCGCTCGGCGAGGATGCTTTGGAGCAGGCCCCTGCCGTGTCCGAGAAGCTGGCCGACTTCCGCAATAAATTGAAGGAGTGGACCGGCGAGCACGAGAAGAATGTCGAGAAGCGCAAGGCCATCATGGACAAGCCGCCGCAGGATTTCTCGGATGAAGACAACAAGAATCTCGCGGACCTGAAGCTGCAAAAGCTCAAGCAGGCCAATCAACTCAAGGATGTGGTCGATGATCTGGCGG